>JAKSMZ010000019.1 GCA_024400355.1 Bacteroidales bacterium | reverse complement strand
GGTCATAAAAACAGCACGCCGCTTTTTCCGAAGAGACAGGATAATTGTCTTTATGTTTGTTCCCGCATGAATTACCCGGGCAATTTTGTTGAGCAATTTATTTTACTGGCAACCAGCACTATGAATCTTTCAGCTAAAAATCAATAAATCCCAATCTCATCAACGAAAACCCATGCCGGATAACCGTAACCTGAATGACCTTTCGGACAGTCAAACGGCTTGATGATGACTTCTACGTAACGGGCTTTTGCCGCAGGAAATTCAACTTCAACAGCATGAATCGGCTGGTCGTAATCTTTCGGAAGCATCTTGAAATCCTTTCGCAAAACTTCGCTGAAACTCTTACCGTCGCTGGAAACCAACACCCTGACCGACTTCGCGTTGAAGATCCAGTCGTTCATGTTGATGTTGTTGTTGAACTTGACCTTGCTGATTTCCGTCTCTTCCATCAGGTCGATAGTGGCATCGATATTCTCTCCGAAAAATCCGAGCCATCTGCCGCTTCTGTAGTTTGAAGTGCCTCTCAATCCGTCAATCAATACGTTGGCACCGTCGAAAGTGTAATTTTTGTCCGGCTGTTTTTTCAACGTTATCGGTTTCATCGAGGCTTTGCTGAAATCGAAGTTCGTTTCAAACATCTTGCCCGTCGTGCCGTCATCACGGATTACTATGGTCTTGAAATTGCAACTCTGATTGATTTTCAACGGTTCTGTATATAAGATGCCGTCTGTTGCGGGATTCTCTCCGTTGACAGTGTATCTGATTTCACCGTCAACCATTTTCGACATTGTTATTTCAATAACTCCTTCTGAGACGTTTGGCACGATGTCGGTGCTGATGTCGAAAATATGCGTCGCGTAATTCCAATGGTAGAAATCATAAAGTTTTGAGAGACGGAACTCGCGTTTCACAAAGTCTTTCCAGTCTTTTTGTTCCGGGTTGCACCATTGTACCTCTGCCAAAGCCCCGATTCTCGGTAACATCCTGTATAACAAAACATTAAAGTCGCTGGTGTATTCTGTCCAGATGTTTGCCTGTGGGCCGAGGATGTATTTCGCTTCATCTTCATCCAATCCTTCAGGAATAGGCTCGTAGCTGTAAACTTTCTGCACAGGGTTGTAGCCGCCGATTGAAAACGGCTCATTGTCAGAGTCCAAGGTTTGATAATAGTCGAAATAAAGGTAGTCGTTAGGTGTCATGATGACGTTGTGATGCATCTTTGCGGCTTTGTAACCGCCTTCGCTGCCGCGCCAGCTCATCACTGTCGCGTTTGGTGCCAGCTCGCCGTCGAGCATCTCGTCCCAGCCGATTATGTGGCGTCCGTGACTCTCGATGAACTTCTCCATTCTCGACATCACATAACTCTGAAGGTAATCTTCTGCGGTGTGTTTTTTGTCTCCTTTAATGCCTAACTCTTTGATTTTCTTTTGGCACTTAGGACATTTCTCCCATCTGACGCGCGGGCATTCATCGCCGCCGATGTGTATGTATTCGCTCGGGAACACGTCCATTACCTCTTCAAGGACATCTTCCAGAAATTTCATTGCGTCTTCATTTCCGGCGCATATCACGTCTTCTGAGACGCCCCAGTGCTGCCAAACTTCATACGGACCGCCGGTGCATCCGAATTCAGGGTAAGTGGCGAGTGCGCCGAGCATGTGCCCGGGAAGGTCGATTTCAGGAATTATGGTGATATGACGGTCGGCGGCGTATCTCACGAGGTCACGGAGCTCGTCCTGTGTGTAGAACCCGCCATGACGGATGCTGTCGTAAGCCATTGTCTTTCCGATGATTGTGCCCGAACGCCAGGCTCCGACTTCCGTCAGCTCCGGATATTTCTTTATTTCCATGCGCCAGCCTTGGTCGTCGGTGATGTGGAAATGGAATTTGTTAAGATTGTGCATCGCCATGATGTCGATGTAGGTTTTCACATTTTCGATAGGGAAGAAATGACGGCTCACGTCAAGATGCATCCCGCGATAGTCGAAACGCGGATGGTCGTAGATCTTGCATGTCGGAAATTCAAGCTCGTAACCGTCTTCCACATGACTCATGCTCTTTCTCAACGTCTGTATCCCGTAAAAAATGCTCGCGGCATCTGTGCCTGTAATGTTGATGCTGTTCATGCCGACGATGATATTGTACGCGTTTTCTCTGTCAAATTTTGATTTGTTGATTTTCAGGTTGATGGCGTTTTGCATCTCGTTGTCGCTCACTTTGACGACAGGCTTGAAGCCGGTCATGTCGTTGATGTATCCCGCAAGGAAATTCGCCTCATTCAACAGTTCGCCCTCTGACTTCGGATACGTTATCACTGTCATTTTGTTGAGTACAAAATTCGTGCCATTCGTCAGCTCTATTTGTTTTGGCAATGGAACAATTTGATAATCAGCCAGCTGTGACTGTTTTTGGCACGATGTAATCCCTAATGCCATAATTGCGACGATGAATGCGTGTTTTACTGTCATTTTAAAAAATTTTTGCGAAAATAAGAATTTATTTAATTTGTCAGGAATTTTTTTGATAATTTTACGGCATTTATTGTAAAGACATGAAGATGAAGTTTGTTTTTTGTATTGTATTATCATTCTTTGTGTTACAAAAATCATTCTGTAATATGGCAAGTGATTCGGTGAGGTATAAGGACCAAATGTTTGAGGTTGACACAATAAAGGATGTCGTTTATGCAAATGTGAAGGGTTATTGGGATTCGTATCCTGATGAAAATCTTGATGTTAACGAATTGCGCAGGTTTGTGTTCTCGAAACATGAGATGCGTGATTTGGATTTGAAAATGGACATCTATCTTCCTAAGGCCGACACTGCCGCCCGCCGTCCTCTGATTGTTTTTGCGCATGGTGGAGCCTTTTATATTGGAGACAAGGGTGTAGAAACATATAAAAAATGGTGCAGCTATTTCGCATCGTTAGGATATGTCTGTGCTTCAATAAATTACAGATTGGGATTTCCTGTCCTAACGACAAGAAACATTGAGAAATGTGAGTATCGTGCCATGCAGGATGCTCATGCCGCAATAAGGTATCTGGTTGAAAATCAGGAGAGATACGGAATTGACACGACAAATGTTTTTGCCGGCGGAACGAGTGCAGGAAGCATTATGATGCTCGCTGTCGCATACATGAAAAATGAGAACCGACTGAAGTCAACATACCGTGGCGGTGATTGCGGCGCACTGGAGTCGTCAGGTAATGACTGTGACAATACCTTTAAAATCAAAGGATTGGCTAATATGTGGGGTGCAGTTTATGATTTGTCAATACTGGAAAACAACAATGTGCCGATAGTCTCTTTTCATGGCGATGCCGATAAACTTGTGCCTTACGACAAAGGTCTGATAATGAAAACCGTGTGGGGATTGAATCTTGTCCACAAAAGAATGTATGGCTCAAATGAAATTACAAAAAAAGCCAAAGAACTTGGAATCAATTCAATATTATACACTTACGAAAACCAAGGACACGCCTTGCATCTTGACAAGGGTAAAGGTATCAATCAGAATTTCTATGATATTCAGTATAAAATCAGGGATTTCTTATTTGACCTGATTGATAACGGAAACGATTGAAAATCACGACCTTTTGCAAATCGACCTGAACTCGCAGAAACGGCAGTTCTGTTCCTTGCCTGTCTGCGAAAACGGAATCTCACGGTTCAAAACCTCTTTGAAAAACCTGATGAAATAATTCTCGCAATTTGTTCTGAAATCATTGTTAAAGTCTTGATTTTCAGATGTATTGAGACTGAATATGCCATTGCTTAATTTTAGGAAACCGATAATTCCAGGCTCAATGTCGTCTGGATTCAATTCTGGATTCTCCATCAGGTACAGGTATTTATAAACCAGAAGCTGTATTGATTTTTCAGCCATCAGGGTGATGTCGGTCTGGTCGGCCTTGACCTTCACGTTGTGGTCTTCGACTTTTCCTGTCTTATAGTCGATGATACGTATCGTGTTGTTTACTTTGTCGATTCTGTCAGCGAAACCTTTGAGTTTTATATCTTTCCCGTCAACGTTAAATGTGTGGCTCATTTCTTTTTCCATGTCAATCATCGAGAGCTTGTATCTGATTTCACCGGTTTCGCCCTCCTTGATGAACTTTTTTTCTTCTATTAAGAAGTTTGCCAACATATTGTCAATCACTGTCTTTGAAAGATGGTTGAAACCTGTTTGCGGCAAGCCGGAATGGAAACCGTTGGCCTCAAGTGCGTCTTGGTAGCATTGCTCGAAATGTCTGTCATACACTAATTCAAACAATCTTGATGTTATTGTGCCGTTGTTGAATTTGTGGTAAAAATTCTCCAACACCTTGTGCACAATGCTTCCTATGACGTTGACCTGTATTTCCTCGTTAAGTTTGTTGTCGCGGATGCCTTCAACGTATCTGAAATAATATTGCAGTGGACATTTGACGTAAGTACCGATGGAAGTGGGGGAGAACTCTATGATTTTTTCAATCATTTCGGGTGTTTTCGGTATCGAAATCACTTGGTTTTTCTCGTTGACTTGTGGGCTTTTGTATTGAATATGTGTAAGTTTCACGTTTTTATTATTACGTGCATATTCATGTTCGAGCTGTCTGATAAATCTGCTTGGCTCGCCGAAGCCCGACATGTCGGCCAATGAGTTGTAGTACAGGTTGATGCGTTTTGCATTTTGCAAAAGCCTGTAGAAATGATATGCATATACAGCTTGTTGCTGAGTGTGTGTCGGCAGACCGAAAATTTTGCGTATGTCAAACGGAATCAAGCTGTTGTTTGATTTTGACAAGGGCAGCACTCCTTCGTTGACGCTTAAAAAATGGATGACGTCAAAGTCTAAGTTTCGTGTCTCAAGAAGCCCCATGATTTGCAAGCCGTCGGAATCACCTTTCAAATCAATAGATGACTGCATCGCCACTTGCGTGAAAAGTACTTGTAAATCATCAATTTGTATGTAATTGTTGTACTTCCTTATCAACAGTTCGATTCTGTTTGTGGTTCTGCTCGCAACACTGATCTGGTTTTTGATGAAGTTGTTTTTTGTGTCGGAGATCTTTTGCATTGATATTTCAAGAAGCCGTTTTACTGATTCGATGCAAGAGGTCGTGTCTTGCCATTTGCTCAACGAAACATTCAGAAAGTCAAACAGTTCCGTGTCGTCTTTGAAAATATCGGCATCCGATTTGCTGAAGTAATATTGTGAGTCGTTGGCGAGTCTGTTTAGCCAATTGTTTAGCCGATGTACCTCTTTCCCGTTGAAAATCAATTTGATAAATTCAGAGTTGCAGAATCTGATGAAAGTCCAGAGGTAAATCTTGTTTTCATCAGAACTGAGGCTTTTCTGGTATCTGAACAGCTGATCTATAAAGTGATAAGTCGCGGTTTTCTGATAAGGATAGCCCATTGTCACTTGAATCTTATCGACACAGTCAGGGATTGAGTTCAATGTCGGTATCAGAATTGATTCGTCCGCCAAAACGATTACGCTGTTGGTCCCGTTATTGATTATATTCTCTTCAACCTCTTGATTAAGTTGAAGTTGCAGGGCGTTTGTCTGAACGGAATTGCCGGAAACGTTTATCACATTGATTTCTTTATCTTGGGTTTTGTAATTGTTTCCGATGAAGTTTTTTTCAATATTTGGATGGCTTTTGAAGAATTTCCTTGCAAAGACTCCTGCTTCCTGTTTTTCATCATTGAAATAATATTCGTCTAAATCCCAAAGCATCACGGCGTTACCTTGTTCAACGAGTCTGACGATGATGTTTTCCTCGGTGTTTGTTAGTGCGTTGAATCCGGCGAATATTATCTTTTTGTCCTTTGTTCTTTGAACCAAAACAGTATCATCGTATGAAGCTATCTTCTTGGTTATCATTCCATAATAGCCAAGTCCGTTTTGTTGCAACGAGTTTTTCAAGGCATTGTAATATTGGATCAGTGATGCGAAAAACCTTACATAATTTGATTCAATATTGCTGTTCAGTTCCATGTTCCAGTCTTCAATCTCTTTGGCGTTTGTCAGATGGTTGAAGAGACTTTCCGCATTGACATTGTATTGGTCGATTTCATCGAAATCCTTTGCCATTTGTGCGGCGAGGCCGAAAAAGCTGTGATTCATTTCCGCGTTATTATGGAATGAATCGTTTATTCTTATAAGTTCAAAGATAACATCAATATTGTCAATGAGTTGCAGGTCGCTCCAGTCTTCCATCGCCTGTTGGATGGAGATGATGTTCGGCACCCAGAAGTTGTAAGTGATGTGTTTTTCGAGTTCATTGCGAAGTTGCAACGCGGCACGTTTGTTAGGGAAGACAATGGTAAGATTGTCGTTTGACAAATCGTAATGTTCTGTTATATAATTAGTTATCTGTTCGATGAAAGCCATTGTTCAGCATTTTTCAGTTGTTCTTGAGTCCCGAGGTCGAACCAGTATTCTGATGTCGTCGGTTTTGATTTTACATGAGCGTATCCTGTGAATTTTGCTGCTTTTTCAAGTTTCTGGTACAACTCGAAAATGTAGCGCGGCTTTAGCTTGAATGTCTTGAAATACTTTGGCTTGAAAATATGTATTCCACTGAATGACAACAGTTTGCTGTCTTCCGGGAGACTGTCGCCGCCGTCAAAGACTTGCGTCTCGGTGTTGTATCTTCCGACGAAATTGTCGTATTTGTCGAAAACGAGTTTCCGGCTGTTGTTGCGTTCTTGCGTGAGAATCCAAGCCGAGTCTTCACTTTTGACGAACTCGTCGTAATACGGCTTCAAGTCAATGTCTGTAAGCACATCAACGTTGTGGACCAGCACCGCTTCACTGTCCGAAAAAAATGGAAGTGCTTGTAATACAGCACCGCCAGTGTCCATAAGTCCGGCTCTTTCATCTGATATTTCCACTTCAACATCCTCCCAATTTTCGCTATTCAAAAAATCAACAATCTGTTCTCCGAAATGATGGATATTTACCACGAAATGATTAAATCCTTGACTAATCAAAGATTCAAGTGTTACTTTAAGCAAAGGTTTTTCATTTATGGTTACCAGTGCTTTAGGCTTGTCTGATGTGAGTTCTTTTAGCCTTGTGCCGAGTCCTGCGGCAAGGATGAATGCGGTCCTTCTATTTTGCTTCATAAACATGATTTTTATGTTGGACTGAATGATTTACAAGCACATCAACCATCGGGTAGTTCTCGTGTATTGTCTCTCCGATTTTCTGTGCGAAATAAACTGAACGGTGCTGCCCGCCTGTGCATCCGAAGTTGAGTTGCAGGTTCTTGAACCCGCGCTCAAGGTAGTTGTCAATTGACTGGAACACAAGCATTTGGACGTTTTGCATGAAGAAATGTGTATCTTGATACGAATCCATGAACTCCTTCACGTCAGCGTCTTCGCCGGTGCTGTTTTTATACTCAGGATAACGTCCGGGATTAGGAAGTGCGCGGCAGTCAAAGACGAAACCTCCACCATTGCCTGAGTTGTCGTTCGGAATACCGCCATTTTTGTATGAGAAACTGTTGATGGTGATTGTAAGTCTTTCAGGTTCAGTGTGTTCGTATTTTGGCAGGACCACATTCAATTGCTTTATCACCGACCTAAGCTCTTCGAGGTCAAACGGCAGTTTCCAGTTCTGCTCTTGACGCGTGAGTTCTTTTATTGCAAAAGGAATGCTTTGCAGAAAATGTAACTTCTTCTGTATCAATCCTCTGAATCCGTAAGCACCAAGAACTTGCAGCAAGCGCAGCAGAATGAAGGCGGGGTAAAACCGCATGAAGTCTTTTCCGCTGATTTCATTGTTGCTTTTCAGTTCAAGATTCATAAGGTAGTGGGCGAGAAGCTGTTCGCGGATCTCCGTCGGAATGCCGGCTTTGACCTGATACAGTAAAGAAACCACGTCGTATTGCAGCGGGCCTTTTCTTCCACCTTGATAGTCAATGAAATATGGGCTGTTGTCCTTGATCATTATGTTTCTCGACTGAAAGTCACGATACATGAAATAATCTGATGGCGCTTCAATGATGTAATCAGCAAGACGCTGAAAATCATTGTTTAAACGTGTCTCATTGAAAGAAATCTCTTCGTTAATCTTCAGAAAACAATACTTGAAATAATTCAGGTCGTCCATAATTGACATACGGTCGAAGTTTGCAGTGGGGAAGGCCTTCGTATAATCAAGGCCATCGTGCCCTTTCGTCTGAAAATCAATGAGGCATTCAAGTGATTTTTTGTATAATCCGATTGTTTCATTGTCGTAACAGCAATTCTTAAGACAACGTTCTGCGTATATAAATAAGGTGTTGTCTCCAAAATCAGTCTGTATGTAAATGTCTTTACTGTCATTCACGGCAACGACTTCGGGAACTGGCAAACCGCAATCGAGAAAATGCTTTGAAAATGTGAAAAACGCCACATTCTCTCCGATGTTTGTGTTGTAAGTTCCAATCAAACTTCTCGTTTTCGTTGTGATCCTGAAATATTTTCTTGAAGAGCCGGATGACGGCATGTTTGCAATATTGACGACCGGCTCGTGTAAAATATTGGTTGTCAATTTGTTGAATACTTCTTTTATATCGTCAAATGATCGCATGAGTTATATTTTCGTGAAACAATCAAGTCACAAAGGTACAAATTTTATTTCACATAAAAGGCGTAAAAATATTTCACAAAAAAATAGTTTTACGGAAATAAATTGCTATCTTTGCAGCGTTTTATTACTAATATCGGCGTTGATATTTTGGCGCCTGATAACGACTGAATTTATTTTTGTATTAACATCCATCGAAATCCGCAAGGATGGAGAACTAAAAAAGAAAAAAATGAACGCTGCTGAACGCAAAGAAATTGAAGAGCTTAACGCTTCTACAATTTTACCTGACACCGTGAATGTAAATATCGTTCTTGGTGAAAATGAAAATGCAATGCCAAAAGACGAGCCGCTTCCGAATGAAGAGGATATTGACTTGGCGAACGACAATGAAGAAGAGGAAGAGGAGACCGAATGTGATTTCTCAAATTGCAACAAACTGCAACTTGTCGAATTGCTTGAGGAGATTGTGCAGGATGCCGATGTCCAGAAGATTAAGGACAAAGTCACTGCAATAAAGATCGGGTTCCTGAAGCTGAACAAGGAGGACCGTGACCGTGAGATGGAGCAATTCATCCTTGACGGCGGCGACAAAGACAGCTATGAGCATACCGATGATCCACTCGAAACCCGCTTCAAGGCAGCTTTCAACATTTATAAAGTCAACAAGGCAAAATACAACGAAATCATTGAGCAGCAGAAGGTCGAGAACCATAAACTGAAGCTTGCCATCCTTGAAGAGCTTAAACAACTCATCTCATCGGAAGAGACTTTGAAGAAGACCTACGATGATTTCAACGCCCTTCAGGAAAGATGGAAGTCAATCGGTCAGGTGCCGGCAAGTGAAATCACAAACCTCTGGAACACATATCATTTCCTTGTTGAGAAGTTTTACGACAAAGTGAAAATCAACAGGGAACTCCGTGACCTCGACCTCAAGAAAAACCTTGAGGCTAAGATTTCACTCTGCGAGAAAGCCGAAGAGCTTCTTGTCGAGAAGTCAATGACGAAATCGTTCAAACTCCTTCAGAAATATCATGACGAATGGAAGGAGATAGGACCTGTCCCGCAGGATAAGAAAGACGAGGTCTGGGAGCGTTTCAAACTGACGACCGACAAGATCAACCAGATCCGCCGCGAACATTACGCGAAGATTGAGGAGGAGCAGAAAGCCAATTATGAGGCGAAGGTCGCAATTTGCGAAAAGATAGAAGATATTATCAATGAACAGGTTGCAAGCATCAACGCATATCAGAAGAAGTCGAATGAGGTGAACGAACTGTTCAAGCTCTGGAAACAGGTCGGCCCGATCCAGAAGAAACAAAGCGATGAGATCTGGAACCGCTTCAAGACCTCGATGAACACATTCTTTGAAGCAAAGAAAGACTTCTTCAGTAAGTTGAAAGTCCAGCAGATGGAGAATTACAACAAGAAACTTCAGATTTGTGTTGAGGTTGAGAACCTTGTCGATTCAACGGAATGGAAGAAGACCACAGACACAATCAAGAAACTCCAGGAGGAGTGGAAGGCAATAGGACCTGTCCCGAAACGTCATTCCGATAAGGTGTGGAAACGCTTCCGCAGCGCATGCGACGAGTTCTTCAAAAACAAAGCTGAACATTTCTCCGGAATTAAGGGAGAAGAAGAGAACAACCTCAAGGCAAAACAGGAAATCGTTGAACGCATCAAGGCTTTCGAACTCCAAAAAGACCGCAACGCCAATATGGAAGCCATCAAAGGCTTCCAGAGAGAATGGATGGCAATCGGACATGTGCCGATGAAACTGAAAGACGCTCTCCAAAATGAATACCGCGGACTTATCGACGGTTTGTTTGACAAGATGAGAAGTAATGATAATGAAGCAACTGCAGCTGAATATCGTAATATCGTCTCTGTGATGAAGGATGATCCGGACTCACGCGACAAGGTCAGAAGAGAACGCACGAATCTCCAGAATCGCATTCAGAAACTTCGCGATGAAATAGCCACACTTGAGAATAACATCGGATTCTTTGCCAACAGCAAACAGTCGGAAATTCTCAAGGCTGAATATGAAAAGAAAATTCAGAAAATCAAGAACGACGTCAAGGTTCTTGAGGCTAAGATTAAGATTTTGAACGAACAATAATCAATCAAGGTTAATACTCGAAAACCCCACAAGTGCACGATGCACCGCGTGGGGTTTTTGCTAATGTAACATATTTATTATGAACGCAAGTACATTTGGGAAGGCTTATTGCCTCACTACTTTCGGAGAGTCGCACGGCGCGGCAGTCGGAGGTGTCATCGACGGTTGTCCCGCAGGACTGGAAGTTGACAAATCATTTATTATGAGTGAGTTGGCAAGACGGAAACCTGGTCAAAGTGCTGTGACATCAGCAAGAAACGAAACCGATGAAGTGGAGTTTTTGTCAGGACTTTTTGAAGGAAAGACTACGGGTGCCCCAATAGCGTTCGTTATCAGGAATAAAGATGCGAAATCATCTGATTATGATAATGTAAGGGATTTATACAGACCTTCGCACGCTGATTTCACTTATCAGATGAAGTATGGAATCCGTGATTACCGCGGCGGAGGACGGGCGTCGGCGAGGATACTTGCACCTTGTGTTGTTGCTGGTGCCATTGCAAAGCAAATACTTGAAAGACAAAATGTTAAAATCATTTCGTCTGTAATGAAAATTGGACAAAAAACGTGCCACAATGGTTTCTCAAAGAGTGAGATTGAAAAGATTCTTTCCGAATATAAAATGAAAAATGACACAGCCGGCGCTGTCGTTCATTGTGAAATACAAAATGTTCCGGTTGGTCTTGGTGAACCTGCATTCAATAAATTCCACGCTGAACTGGCGTATGCCATGATGAATATCAATGCGGCCAAAGGCTTTGAGGTAGGAGAGGGATTCCACTCTGCTGAGATGTCAGGTTCCGAATGCAACGATTTGTTTGTGAAAGAAAACGGAAAGATCAGGACGGTGACAAACCACTCCGGCGGCGTACAGGGCGGCATAACGAACGGCGAAAACGTGACTTTCAACGTGGCGTTCAAGCCGATAGCGACAATAATGCAGCCGCAGCAAACCGTTGATATTCACGGAAATGAAATCGAATATAAGATTGAAGGCCGGCACGATGTCTGTGTGGTTCCACGAGTCCTGCCAGTGGTCGAAGCGATGGCAGCCATGGTGACGCTTGATTTTATGATGTTGAAGAATATCAATAAGTTATAAACTGTTGAGATCTATTCCCAGTTCTTGTAAGGATTTTGCGATAACGCTGAATTATAGTATCTTTTGTCACCTGTGACTTCGGCTCCGAGCCATGCCGGTTTGTCGAAAGTCTCGTCTTCACTGCAGAGTTCGATCTCCGCAACCAGCAGACCTTCGTTATCTCCATGAAATTCATCAACTTCCCAAGTGTGGATGCCGTCGGTGTTATGTATGAGGTAACGTGTCTTGTCAATGACACCCGCTTCTGCCAATTTCAGCAGTGACATGGCATCTTCGACGGATATCTCTTTTTCCCACTCAAAGCGCGTGACACCGGTTTCGTTATTTGAGCCTTTGACGGTGATAAAGCCTTTGTCGCCCTTAACTCTCACTCTTACAACGCGTTCGGCGGCACTGTTAAGATAGCCTTGGCAGATGCGGACAAAGCCGTAAGACTCTTTTTTAAAGTCTCCGACAACCAAAAACTTCCGTTCAATCTCTAAATCCATAATCCGTTACTTCAAATTTATTTACTCGAACTCTTCAATCTCTTTTGTGATATTGTTAATCAGTTTGTTTTTAAGGTTATAGAGGTCGTCTGAAATATCGACTTTATAGTAATGCGGGTTGATCAGTCGCTTCTCGGTGTCGTCAAGATGTGAAAGGTTATTGAGGTAGAAATCACGTTTTTCCTGAATGGTGTTGTCATCATAACAGACCTCTCCGTCTTTCATGACTTGCTGCTGCAGGACGCGATATGAATATTTGCCGGCGGGGAAGGACATTGAGCGCAGACGGTCGGCTTCATCGCGGGCTGTTATTGCCTCACAGCTTTCTATCGCCTTTGACATCGAGTCGCCTCTGAGACAGGTGACATCGCATTTGAATTTTCCGTTCTGAATGATTCTGTACGTAATCTGGAAACCAGGGTTGATGAGTTTGCTTGACTCTTCTGAACGTTTCAAGACAGGCATGTCATCGACTTGGACGAGTTTATACACATTGCCGAAACAAGGGTTATGCTTGCTCGTGGCGATGGCATCACCGACGCCGTAGCAGTCAACCTTGCAGCCCTGCCGCTCAAGCTCTGTTATGAGATATTCGTCTAAAGCGTTGGTAGCGAATATTTTGCATTTTTTTAAGCCAGCCTCGTCGAGCATTTCTCTTGCTTTTACCGATAGGTATGTCAGGTCGCCGCTGTCGAGGCGGATTCCATAGCCGTAAGGGTAGGAGTCGTCAATTCCGTTGGCTTTGAAAGCTTTGATTGCGTTCTTTACGCCGCATTTCAAAGTGTCGTAAGTATCGACTAATAGAATCAGGATTTCTTTGCCGTGGGTCTTGATGTATGTGTCAAATGCCTGATACTCACCGCTTACCGTGCTGCCGAAAGAGGTGACAAAGCTGTGAGCCATCGTCCCTGATGACGGGAACCCGAATTTGACGCCACTGACGATGTTTGATGTGTTAAGACATCCGCCGATGTATGCTGCCTTGCCGCCGTATATTGCAGCCCATGGCCCGTGCGCCCTGCGGCTTCCGAATTCACTGACGGGCTTTGTCGTGCTGCGCGTCACACGTGATGCCTTCGTTGCTATTGCCATCTGATGGTTCATGATGCAGAGCATCGGAGTCTCAAGCACTTGCGCCTCAATGATCGGTGCCTCGATGGTGATGACCGGCTCCTTCGGAAACGCTATCTCTCCTTCGCGCATGGCGTAAATGTTGCCTGTGAATTTCATATTCGCGAAATATCTCCGGACTTCCGCATATTCCTCACCGGGCAGAAACTGCTCGAAAAACTTCTCATCAGCCTGCCCGATGCCTTTGACCATCTGCAAAACCTCACTGATACCGCTCACCACAGCCCAGTTGTTCGTGTCGGGCGCTTTTCTGTAAAACATGTTGAAAACGGCACGTTTGTCCTTCATCCCATTGTCGTAGAACGACTTACCCATCGTGTACTGGTACTTGTCTGAGCAGTAAGAAATATTTAAATCCATGATTTCCAATAAAATTTTTGCAAAGGTAAGAATAATTATCATATCCGACGAAAAAATAGTACTTTTGTGCCCATGAAAGGTGTTGTAACTATAAATGATAAGGAGCTGAAATTCAATCTTCTTCGCTCGTGCAGACGGAGTGTCACCGCGAAGATTTGCAAAGACGGCACGATAGAAGTGCGTGCTCCATTGCTGTTTGGCGTGAACGACATGACAAGGTTTCTTCAGCAACATTGGCGTTGGCTCACAAATCATTATGATAAGGTGATCGAAAAAGCTGAATGTCAGAATAAAGCTTTTGTTTCCGGTGAGGCACATTATTTTCTTGGCGAAAAATACGAACTGAAAGTTGTAGAGACTGATTTCAATTCAGTGAATGTCGCTGATAACTATTTGATTGTGAATTGCAAAGATGCTAAGTTGGCTGAGACGGTTCTGAAGAATTGGTACAGGGAAATGTTTGCCGTAAAGTTAAACGAACTGCTGCCCCCAATCATTGAGAGCTTCAGAAAGTACAATGTCTCTCCAAGAAAATTCAGCATTCGCGACATGAAATCACGATGGGGGAGTTGCTCGCGGCAAGGCAATATAAGCCTTAATATTCAATTAGTTAAGTTGAACGAGAATTGCATCAGGCAGGTCGTGGTCCACGAGATGTGCCACTTGGTTTATTTTGACCATCAGTCGGGTTTCTACTCGTTGATGGACAAAGAGTTTCCCGAATGGAAAAAATGGAAGCCGGAACTGAAATTTTTGTAATTTCGCGCTTGTTTTTTATTGAACAATGGTTATATCGTTTTATCATATCTTAGGCATCATCCTTGCCATCGCGGTGATTGAAATCGTTGGTATTCTGTCGGTTAAGAAAGTGAAGAATGCAAGCGATTTCTCCACCGGAAGCGGAAAGGCCGGAACATGGGTTGTCACTGGCACCATCATCGGAACGCTTGTGGGCGGGCAGTCAACGGTAGGAACCGCACAGCTCGCGTTTACTTTCGGACTGTCGGCATGGTGGTTCACGATGGGGATGGCGCTTGGCTGCGTGGCTCTTGCGATAGGTTATGTCGTACCGTTGCGTCGAAGCGGCAGCACCACGTTGCTTGAGATTGTCTCAAAAGAATACGGCAGGAAAGCCGAGATGACAGGCTCAATGCTCTGTTCTCTGGGAATGTTCGTGAGTATCATCGCACAGGTGCTTTCGTGCGCCGCAATGCTGATGACGCTCTTCCCGATGAAACTGTGGGTCGCTGCGTCAATAGCGGCAGCCACCATGATAATATATGTTGTCTTCGGCGGACTGTGGAGCGCGGGCATCGGCGGCGTGGTAAAAATTGTTCTTCTTTGTCTCTCTGCTCTCGCCGCCGGAGCTGTCGTGCTATTCCTCTCAAAAGGCTATTCGGGACTGATGGATTCAATAAGGAATATTCTGTTATCAACTGATTTACAGTTTATTGACGGATTTACTTCAAGTAATGATGTAAGTAATGCCTATCAATATCCGTTCACTCGGGGTGTGTCGAATGACCTCGGCTCGTGCGTCTCGGTGATACTCGGAGTGCTTGCGACACAGACCTACGCCCAGGCGATATGGGCGGGCAAGTCCGACAGCGTCGCCCGCAAAGGCGCGTTGATTTCCGCTTTGATTTCTATTCCAATCGGATTCGCCTGTGTCCTCGTCGGGATGTACATGCGTGCGCATTATATCACTGAGGCCGAACTTAACTCTTTGATTGCCATTGGAAAAGATATTCCGGAAGGTGTCGGTGTCATCACTACTTCCGCACAGGCGTTCCCGATGTTCGTCACGAATCATCTGCCTAATTTCCTTGGCGGAATAGTCCTCGGCACATTGCTGATAACGGTGATTATCGGAGGCTCCGGCCTGACGTTGGGTGCATCAACAATTTTGGTGAAAGATGTCTTCATCACATTGTCGTCAAAATTCAAGGAGTCAAAGCTGAACCTGATGATAACACGCACCACAATAGTTGCGATACTGTTGCTTTCAGTTGTGGTTGCTGCTTCATTCTCAGGCAGTTATATCAATGATCTTGGATTCCTGTCGATGGGGTTGCGTACGACGGCAGTGTTCGTTCCGCTGACGCTCGCATTGTTTTTCCCTAAGAGGTTCAAGTCGAAATGGGTGTTTGCGTCAATCCTTGTCGGAACGGCCATGTTATTGATTGCCAAGTTTTTGCGGCTTCCAATTGACGGTATGTTCCTCGCACTTGCCGCATCATTGCTTTGCTGCATGTTTGGGGTTAAAAAGAAGAATATGTTATTATAATAAACTGATACAAAAATGGGTTTGAGATGATAGAGAATTTCCCTCTTAACCCTGCAAACTTAACACTTAATAAAATGAAAAGAGGTTTTGGAAGTGATAACCATTCCGGCATCAGTCCGGAGGTTTTGAAAGCGATTGCCGATGCGAATGTTGAACATGCTTTGGCATACGGCGACGATGAATACTGCGCAAGAGTTGAAGAATTGTTCAGACAACAGTTTGGCAGTCAGGCGGTTGTGTCGTTTGTATTCAACGGCACCGGTGCCAACGTCATGGCGATTGACTCGATGGTAAGGTCGCACGAAGCTGTTGTATGTGCGGAGACGGCTCATGTGAATGTTGACGAATGTGGTGCGCCGCAGCGTGTTGTCGGCTGTCGTCTGCTGACCGTTGACACACCTGACGGCAAACTTACGCCTGAGTTGGTGAAGACGCGTCTTCATGGTTTTGGCTTCGAGCATCACTCGCAACCGAAGGCTATAACCATCACACAATCAACGGAATTGGGAACGCTTTATACCATTGGTGAGATTAAGGCTTTGGCAAAATTAGCGCACGAATACAATATGTATCTGCATGTTGACGGGGCGCGTCTGGCGAATGCCGCCGTAGCCTTGAACTGCACGTTCAAGGAGATGACAACAGATGCCGGCGTCGATGTCGTGTCGTTTGGAGGCACCAAAAACGGCCTGATGGTAGGGGAGTCGGTCGTGTTTCTGAATCCTGAGTTGGCGAAAGACTTCAAATATCGCCGCAAGCAGGGGCTTCAGCTATGCTCGAAGATGAGATTCCTTGCCGTCCAGTTTGAGGCTTATTTCAAAGACGACCTCTGGAGACGCAACGCCGGGCATTCAAACCGCATGGCGCAGATTTTATACAATGAGGTTAAAGACATACCGCAGCTGAAGGTGATGTATCCGGTTCAGGTGAACGGTGTATTTGTCCAGCTGCCGCGTGAGGTATGGACAGAACTGCAGAAAAAGTATTTCTTCTACGACTGGGACATTGACAACAACGTGGTGCGATGGCTTTGCTCGTTCGACACGACGGAAGAGGATATCAAGAGTTTTGTGAAGGCGTTGAAAGAGTTGCTGTAAGCTTGCCTGTTTCTGCCAGCCGGCACCACCATAATGTGCTCCAGCTTTATTTGTTGATTTAAGGAATTCGTTGTACCCTTTTAAACCACTGTTTTTTTCTTCCGAAAAAGTTTCATGTTACTTTTCCCTTGATGGAAAAGTAACCAAAAGGGTCACCGCACCGCAAAGCAACGAAGGCTGGATATTTAGATTAATTGTTGTGCAGAAATAAATCCAGCCCGATACGGGGACAGCAATGTGTCTTCATGTTATCTGGATTTCAGTTCATTAATCTCGTTTTGCTGAAGGTCAATCTTGTTCTGCTGGGCGTCAATCT
>JAKSMZ010000186.1 GCA_024400355.1 Bacteroidales bacterium | reverse complement strand
CGGACACCGATAATTGTGAAATCCATTTATGCAAGATTCATGTCAGATTTATGTCCCGACAAACCATAGAGACGCGATTCATCGCGTCTAACCTTTTCATTGGTTTATCCTTGAGACGCGATAAATCGCGTCTCTACAAGCCAGCGGTCGATGTTGCGGCAGGCCGTGCTGTAGTTCACCCCCACCTTTATTATATTGCGTCCGTCGTTCAGGAAACGCTCGTCGTAGCCTTTCCCATTGATTTGTTGTAACGCTTCTTCCGCCGACTTGTTGAACTTGAACTCAAAGATGTAGATGTAATCTTTCGTCTGAATTGTCATGTCCATGCGGCCTTTGTTGGTATGGCTTTCAATGTCGACATAATAGCCGCAGAGTGAGGTGAGGATGAACATCACGCTTTGGAAATGGCGTTCCTGCTGAGGCTCAAGTTCGTAAGGGCATGCGCTCAAGAAGGATTGCAAGCGTTCCATGAAGCCTTCGATGTCGCCTTCACGCAACGAGCGCACGAAACGGCTTATCTCGAAACCCGACTTGCCTTGCACCGTGTTGGCATAATAAGGCATCAGGTATTTCAGGAAGCCTTGCTTCACTTCCCGATTTGGGAAACCTAAATGAAATAATTCAAAGTCAGGGTCATAGCTTTTGATGGTCAGGTAGCCACTCTGGTATATGACGGGAATCGGGTTGGTCGAAGCTATGTCGATGCTGTTCAACGTGTCGGCATCAGGTTCTTCGCGCTCCAAGTCGGGCAAGACATAATCGTGCTGTTTGAGAAGCTCCATAAGGTAGGTCGGCGTGCCAGTCTCGAACCAGTATGAACCTATTTCATCTTTGTAGAAAGCATTAATCAGGCTGAACGGATTGTACACACCTGGCAGTTTTTCTTTGCTGAAATGATAGCCATCGTAATTCGCGCGGAGTTCGGCGTATGTCTCGTCGACAGACTTTCCCAGTTTCGATGCGAGTTCCGATACTTCAACCTCGAAATTAGCCCGAAGTTCCGCTTCCGTAATGCCGCAGATGTCGTGGAATGCGGCATCCATTGAAATGTCGTTCAGGTTGTTCAAGTCGCTGAATACGCTCACTTTACCGAATTTGGTCACACCAGTAAGGA
>JAKSMZ010000185.1 GCA_024400355.1 Bacteroidales bacterium | reverse complement strand
CCTTGAACTGAACGGTCTTGCCGACATAAGACTTGACCTTTTCGGTTAAATCACGATAGAACCACGCATAGTCATTGTCTTCAATCGTAACAACCGGAGCGTCAACATCAAACGGCATCGGGTCCTCAATATCGTCATATTCCGCGTGTCCGTCAGCATATTCATAAACAATATCACAGCGTCTTGTAACGCTTCTGACAGCCTTGTGAAACTCGTTTTTATCCATTTTATTATCAAAACGGTTGAACGCAACAAGCTCGCTGAAGTTTATCTTATCAACAACAAGATTTCTCATGTTGGCGTTGTAGCCCATGAATGTTGTCGCGTCCGCGAACATCATGCTCTGGTAAAGAGTCCAGTCGTCGGGAGCAGCCTCAACGAATGTGCTGATAGGCCACATTCCGTTGTACTCAACAACAACGCGCTCAGCGTTTGCTTTTTTGCACAGCTTAGTGAGATTTTCTCTTGTGAGATCTTCAATATCGTCAATGAGCTCAATTTTGACATTTTTGCCGTAGAATTTCGACGGGTCAAATTCCTCCTCGCCCTCCTCGCAGAGAAGCAGAAGTGTCTTTTCGCCCGAATTGAAACGCTTGTCGGCTAATGTGTCCTGAATGAATGTGGTCTTTCCGCTGTCAAGAAAGCCGAGAAACATATAAACAGGTATTTCCATAATCTATCACCCCAGACGGAACAGCTCAGAGAGAGCGTCCTCGTTGATTTTTGAACCGATAACGCAGATTTTGCCGATTATATCCGCCGCGCCTGTGCGTACATCGGGCTCGGAGGGAACATAGTCAAAGTGAATCCACTCGCCGTTTTCGCCGCAGACAACACCCTTTGCGCGGAGAATTGTGCCGTATTTCTCCCCATCTTCAAGAGCTTTGAGGATGTTTTCCATTTCCTCAACGGTGTATTTCACGGGAGTTTCCTTGCCCCAGCTTGTGAATACATCGTCAGCGTGGTGATGATGGTGATGATGCCCGTGGTGGTGATGATGCTCATGCTCGCCGTCCTCGTCATGGTCGTGGTGGCAGCAGTGGTGATGCTCGTGCTCATCGTCCTCATCGTCATGGTCGTGGTGGCAGCAGTGGTGATGCTCGTGCTCATCGTCGTGGTCGTGGTGGCAGTGGTGATGATGTTCGTGTTCATCTTCATCATCGTCGTCATCGTCATGGTGATGATGGCAGCAGCAATGCTCA
>JAKSMZ010000184.1 GCA_024400355.1 Bacteroidales bacterium | reverse complement strand
CGCCGTCAGCGACCGCAAGGCGATGTGGTGCGTGTTCGCCTCCACCATCTTCGGCCCGTTCATCGGTGTCAGCGCGTCGCTGCTCGCCACGCAGTTCACATCCGCCGGCATCGCGCAGACGCTCTTCGCACTCACGCCGATACTCATCATCGCGCCGGCGGCTGTTTTTTTCCACCAAAAGGTGACAGTGCGTGAGGTCATCGGGGCCGTGGTCAGCGTTGCGGGAGTCTGCTTGTTTTTTGTGTGACAAGTGCCGGAAACAATCAAATTGATTGAATCGTGGACAAGTCCAAAAAGTTCATGGAGTCATCATTAACTTCAATTATGGAATAAAAAGTCTTTGATTTCTCCACTATTTTTTTCATACAAACCATTTTATGCTTATTTTTGCGGCTTAAAACCACGCAATCATGTCAAATAACGAAATTGGTTATGTCTATATCCTGACCAATCCAAGTTTCAGGGAAGATTGGGTTAAGATTGGGAAAAGTTCGCGTCCTGTTGACGTGAGGTCGAAAGAACTCGACAACACCGCTGTACCTCTTCCTTTTGAGATTTATGCCACCTTGAAAACCTCAAAATACGCCATAGTTGAAAAACAGATACACAAACAGATTGACAGACTTACCGACCTGAGGATCAGGCAGAACCGTGAGTTTTTCAACATCGCGCCAGATGTCGCCCTCGATATTATGCGCGACATCGCCGACTTGCTCGATGACGCTGAAATCGCAGTGTACGTAGATGGCAAACCCATGATATCCAAAGACAAAGACGAGGATAAAAAGATAAAAGACGAGGTAGAAACAAAGAAACACTCGGTTTCAAAGCCATCATTCAAATTCCCAATGACCGGATTGAAAATCGGTGATGTCGTGACATTCTCACCGACCGGCGTTGAAGTGAGAGTCGCAACTGACAACAAGGTCGAATATGAAGGAAGGTTGTGGTCACTGTCAGCATTCACTGCGACATTTATGCCAATCGAAAAGCAAAACACTTCTGGTGCCTATCAGGGGCCGAAGTATTTCACATACAAAGGTAAGACGCTGAATGATTTGAGAAATGAGAACGAAGACAAGACAGCTGGATGATGTGGTGACAGGTCACGCGTATCATGGTTGATAACCCTGCAAAAACCCCTCACATCCTTCAACTATGTCGTTGTAAGTCTTCTCAAAATCGCCGGTGTACCAAGGGTCGGCGACATCGCGGCGCTTGCCGGCATGCGACA
>JAKSMZ010000183.1 GCA_024400355.1 Bacteroidales bacterium | reverse complement strand
CTGTGGCCTTGAGGCTGATGCTGTACTTGCCGGTCGTCATGGCCTTGAAGCTGACTGGGAAGACTGTCGTGTTCTCGTCCATGAACGCTATTGCGAAGTCTTCATTGCCCTGCGGGATGTAAATCATCGGGGCCTGTGCGTTGCGGTGGCTGACCTTGTTGAGGCCGGTGCCTTCGCCGAACATGGCGTATGCGTTGTCGCTGTAGTTGCTGTTGGAGACGATGACCTCGATGCTGGTGTTCTGCTCATTCGAGCGTTCGCCCTTGCTTGATGATGTCGGCTTGCTGATTGTCACGTTGCCGGCTGTCGTTGCCTGAACGAGGAAACCCTGGAGAGGTTTGATTTCGCTGTCTGTGAGTTTTGTTCCCCAAGTGTTCTCGTTGGTAAGTATATAGAAGCCGTCTGCCAGAGTTACGCCTTTGACGTCTGCCATTTTGATATTCTGTGTGAACGGGTTGCCTATGAGGTTGTAGCCTTTGCCTTTGTCTGCCGTTGATGTCAAACTCATATCAACGGCCTCAACATTGATTCCGCCTTTGAATGTGAGTCCGGTGTCGTTTGTGTTATGATAGATGTAGCCGGCACCTTTGTCGATTGTCTTGAAATCAGGGTTTGCACCGTCTTCAAGTCTCGAGTTCACCCAGATTCCCTTCTCTTCATCGAGGTAGTAGAGGTCGTAGTCGGTGTCAGTAACACTGTTCGGGATAAGGTTGGTGACATTTGCGAACTCGGTGTTTGCTGCGAGCGGCGAGCTGATTGTGTACCAGTTCACGTTGCTTGCCTTGCTTGCGTTGCTGCCTTTGATTTTCTTATTCACTGTGGCTTGTACGCTGTTGCCGGTGACGAGCTGGCCGCCGTCTTCAATCACGAGGTTTTCGGCTTCTGTGTTGACCATCGTCCCTGTGACGGTGAGGATGCCGTTGTTCTCAATAATGACTGGATGTTTGACAGTGAGGTCGTTCTCGTTTACATTGTCATTGATGACCGAGCCGAAAATGATGTTTAGTGCATCGGTGGAGATGCCGAATTGCTCCTTTTGTGTCTCTCCGACCATGACATTGATGTTATCTCCGTCAAGGACGAATTTCGGTGTTTCGCTGAGCTGGTAATGGCTCTTGTTGCTGCTGCTGCCTTGCCGTGTGACAATAGCATTGATTTCCTGTGAGTTAGCCGTTATGCAGAATAACATTCCGATGATGGCTGTCAGTGATTTTTTCATTATTTTGTATAAATAAAAATTGTTTCTAAATTGGCTGCAAAGATACGAATTTTTT
>JAKSMZ010000182.1 GCA_024400355.1 Bacteroidales bacterium | reverse complement strand
CCGTTTAAAGACAGCGACATTGACTCTTTGATGGAGACGATAGCTTGTCGCGAGCATCCGTTGGCGATGTATCTCTTCACCAACGACATACGTTGGGCAAACCATGTCATGAGCAGACAGCAATTCGGCGGCGGTTGCATCAACGAAGTCTGTATTCACTTGATGGTCAAGGGAGTGCCGTTCAATGGAACAGGTCATTCCGGCATGGGAGCATATCACGGCGAATGGGGCTTCCGTGAGTTCACGCACCCACAGACAGTCCTCAAGGGCAAGACATTCTTCAATCTCTCGCTGCGGGAACATCCCTATTCCGGCAAGGCGGGGAAGGTTAAAATGTGGATTTTGAAGAAGTTAGGCAGATGGATGTGATTATATGGTTTTGAAAAAAATATCAAAACTTTTCTCAGAATAAAATAAAATCACTATTTTTGCACCGTCAAAATATCAAAGGGGTGTCCTCGCGGACTGAGATTATACCCTCAAAACCTGATGCAGGTAATGCTGCCGTAGGAATTGAGTCACAAGATTTCATGAAATTCTCCAGATCGGATGCTTCTTTGAATAAAAGTATTGATTTACAATATGATAAACAAAGAACATCTTGTTGATGATTTAAACGCTGTCCGACAAAAGTCGCCTTTGGTGCATAACATCACCAATTATGTCGCGATGAATTTCAGTGCCAACGCGCTCCTCGCAATCGGTGCGTCGCCGGTCATGGCACATGCCGTTGAAGAAATGGAAGAGATGACATCTATCGCCGATGTATTGGTAATAAACATCGGAACGCTTGATTCTCAATGGATTGAAGGAATGCTCAAAGCCGGAAGCGCAATGAAAAGACGCGGCGGTGTTATAGTTCTCGACCCTGTGGGCGCAGGTGCAACGTCATTCCGCACCAAAACAGCGTGGAAAATCATCGAGACGTGCCATCCAGATGTCATCCGCGGAAACGCCTCAGAGATATTGGCTTTGACAAACAGTAATGTCAGAAGCCGTGGAGTTGACAGCACGGAGACTCCAAACGACGCATTAGAGTCGGCTAAAGCTTTAGCAAGACTTTCAAATTCTGTTGTAACAATCAGTGGGCCAACTGATTACATCACTGATGGCGAGCGTGTTGAGACTGTTGCCAACGGCTCTCAGATGATGACACGCGTCACAGCGATGGGATGCACCGCCTCATCAATGGTTGGAGCCTTCGCTTCAGTGAACAAAAACGTCTTTGAGGCTGTTGTCCATGCGATGGCAGTGATGGGCGTTGCCGGCGAAATAGCCGCTGGGAAATC
>JAKSMZ010000181.1 GCA_024400355.1 Bacteroidales bacterium | reverse complement strand
GCGGAGACACCTATTAGCATTAATATGACACTTAACAGTTTCTTCATATTCACTACTTTATGGCCAGAGATACTTTCAACTTTATTTTAACACAAGTTGCACAAGTTCTTTTCACAAGTTGCACAAGTTTTTATACTGACCCTTTCAACTTTATCCTACCACAATGTTGATGATTTTTTTCGGGATGATGATGGCTTTGCGGACCACCATTCCTTCGATCCATTTCTTCGATTCCGGTGCAGCGAGCACCACGTCGCGCATCTCGTCCTGACTCATGCCAAGAGGCAGTTCGATGTCGAAACGTTTCTTCCCGTTGAACGAGACAGGATAGAGGAACGTGTCTTCAACGACATTTTTCTCATCGAACTCAGGGAATTTCTGGTTGACGACGCTGTCGTTGTGACCCATCTGATGCCAGAGTTCCTCTGCGATATGCGGTGCGTAAGGCGAAATCATAATCGCGAGAGGTTCAAGTATCTCGCGCTTGTTGCATTTCATGTCGGCAAGTTCGTTGACACAGATCATGAAGGCGGAGACGACGGTGTTGAACGAGATACGCTCAATGTCTTCCTCTTCCTTTCTGATGAGTTTATGCAATGTCTTGAGTTCGGCCTTCGTTGCCGGCTCGTCGCTGACTGTCAGCTCGTTGTTCTCGCCGTTGTAGAGTTTCCAGAACTTACGGATGAAGCGGAACACGCCTTCGATGCCTTGTGTGTCCCACGGCTTCGACTGTTCGAGCGGTCCGAGGAACATCTCGTAGAGACGCAGCGTGTCGGCGCCGTACTTCACCACGAGGTCGTCAGGGTTCTGGACGTTGAACTTCGACTTCGACATCTTCTCGATCTCCCATCCGCACACCATGATGTCGTTGCCGTCTTTGTCTTTCTCGAAGATGAACTGTGCGTCTCTGAGGTCATCGCGCCACACCTTAAATGCTTCAGTATCAAGAATATCGTTATGAACCATATTAATGTCAACACGGATGCCGTCGGTATATTCCTCACGGCCTTCCACGTTTTTCGAGACGAAGAGATTGACGAACGGCATGCCTTCACCTTCTTCAAAAGGCACTACTTCCTTGCCGGCGACAAGGTCTTTGATTTTCTGAACCGTCATCGGGAATCTGTCCCCGACAAGGACGTCTATCAACGGAGGCAGGAACAGCTTGCAACCAAGCTGTTTGGCTATCTCCTCGTACGACTCGGCGACCTTTGCCAAGCCACTCATTTTCTTTGTCTCGATGATGATATTCTTCGACGGGCAATAGAAGTCGAACTGACGGCGTCCCATCTTGTA
>JAKSMZ010000180.1 GCA_024400355.1 Bacteroidales bacterium | reverse complement strand
TGATCCGAGGCAGCGTTGCCAAACGACTGAGTGCCGCCGATGTCTACACGCATGTGGGCAAGTCACACACACTCGTCAATCAGGCGTTCCATGACGTTCTCAATACGACAATCTCGAAGGAGATCGCCGCCACGCGCATAGCTGAGGCCAAAAGATTGCTCCGCACATCCCAACTGCCCCTTTCGGAAGTCGCCAAACAATCCGGCTTCGCTTCAATGGAATACTTTACCAACTCATTCTCGTCCGCTGTCGGACAAAGCCCCGCCGCCTATCGTTCCGAAGCCACTCGCAAACATTAAGAAAACAATAAAGACTCTCTTCGAAGACTCCAGTTCGGGAGTCAGCACAAAATTCGGATTTCTCGCGATCCGGTTCAATGACGGATGATGGGGCATCTGTCCGCGGCGGATTCGGCACCAAAACCATTCATTTCACCAACCACCCGCGGCAAAAGTCATCAGCGGAAATCCATCGATAAAATCATCGCGGCCCGACTGCCTTCAATGTTACTCAATTTCCTTCGGCTTAACAAATCGAAGGTAGTTGTTCCTAAAATTACGCGGGCCACCGAAGAACTTGAATTCCGAATGCGTCATTGGTTCGCCGTGCGCCAATTTCAGTTCGATTAGTTTGAGCGTTGCGATCATGTCCGCCAGCTGAAAGAGCTTATAACGTTCCGGCGTAACTGCCTGTGCGAATTCGACGACAAGACTGGCACGTGGCTTAAATGCCGACAAAAGGATGTTCGTGACTGGCGTCTGGCCGCAATCATAATAGACCTTGATTCGACTGTACTCGGGATGTGCGGCAGAGAAATCATCAAAGAACTTTTCCATGTCGCGCTGAAGCCGTTCGAGAATCTGCTCCTTCGTATCGACAAAACGCTTCTCCACGACAAGGCAGTGGTACTTGAAATCGAGTTTGTGAGCAAACGCCAGCATGCGCCGGAATATCTTGACGCGGAAAGACCAGTCCATGATTGCAAAAGCGTTCTTCTGTCGAATCAGCGGTCCGGCGTGAAAACAGACATTCGACAACCGCATCTCGCTGAAATGCCGGTCCAATTCAGCGACAAGCCCGTCAATTGGGATCCGCTGATCATGCAACACAAGGGAAACGATGTAATACTGCGAACTTTCATCCGGGAGCTGAAAGCGCCCGGACTCATCTACGAAAACACTCAATGTCGCATCTGCCATAAAAATCATAAGTGGCGGGAATCACTTCCTGCCACTTAAGGCGAAGACTTGCTCCGCTTCTCGAAGATCCCCTTTCAGAGATCGAGAGTATTATGGCATATTTTCAGCCGGAGCGCAATA
>JAKSMZ010000018.1 GCA_024400355.1 Bacteroidales bacterium | reverse complement strand
TCTCTCCGCGTGAAACGAAAGCAATCAGGTCGCCGTCAGGAGTGATTGTGAGTTCCGACGCGTCACCGAATTTACCGCGTTCAACAGTGTTTTCCTGATCGTTAACTATTTCAATCTCAACCTTTTGAGGTTCCTCGCCAATCATCTGCGTATAAATCTCGCCTTGATAGCCGTAACAGATCTTCCCGTTGTCAGCCATGCTCAAAAATCTCACAGGATAAGTCTGAAAATCAGTCACTTGCTGCACCATCGGCAGAGGGATTATTGTCTTGCCGCCATTTCCATTAGCCTTACCGGTCGCGCCGTCACGCTTAAACGGCATCATATAGACATTCTGGCTTCTTCCATCGCGTTCGCTGAGAAAAACAATGTTTTTATGATCGGGCGTAAAAATCGGGTCACGGTCTTCTCCGACGTTGGTTGTCAATATCTTATGAGATTTTTCTTTGGCATTGTAATATACGATGTCGCGGGCCACCGATGATGTCTGATGTTTGCGCCAGACGTTTTCGCTGCCTTTTCTGTCGTAATAAAGGAACGACTCCCCGTCTTCATCGAAAGACACCGAGCAGACCGTTGCTGCGGTCACCTGCTGCGGGCGTCCTCCATTGACCGGCACCCTATACAATTCGGTAAGCCAGCCAGAGGCGAACTGTGCATCGGCAGCGTCTTTCTGGATGTAAGCCGAATAATATATTTCGGTATCGTCAGGCGAGAAGGCAAGCGGAGTCTCCGATGCCGAGTTTGTAGTGACACGCATGGCAACACCGCCGTTCACCGAGACAGTATAGATGTCGAAATTACCGTTGCGGTCGGTGGCGAAAGCTATCGTTTTGCCGTCGTGCGACCACACGGGACAATAGTCGTATGAAGAGTTTGTGGTCAGCTGCAGAGCCATACCACCTTTAGAATCAACCACATAGACATCACCTTTATAAGAAAACGCTATTTTGTCACCATCCGGTGATATTTTGTTGTAACGCATCCAGAGAGGCTGTGAAAAAGCTGACATTGAAAATAAAATGACAGCAAAAGTCATGAAAATCTTTCTCATATTTTTAAAATTTACCGTTGCAAAATTAAGTAATTTTACGACAGTGAAAAAAATTTTCGTCAAAGATGTAACATTTTGAAAAAAGGCGTACTTTTACAATGTGAAACAAAACATTTGAAATGAAGTTAAATTTGAAGCGACCAATCGCATTTTTTGATTTGGAGACAACAGGTCTGAACCAGGTTCACGACAGGATTATTGAAGTCAGCGTATTGAGAATCAATGTCAACGGGACGGAGGAGCAGCGCACGTGGCGCATCAACCCGGAGTGTCCGATTCCGCCGGAGACCACGGCAGTTCATGGAATAACGAATGAAGATGTGGCAAAAGAAAAGACTTTCAAACAGCTTGCACCGGAGATTTCAAAGTTTTTCGGCAACTGCGACCTTGCGGGATACAACATCTTGAAATTCGACCTTCCGATGCTTGTTGAGGAGTTCATCCGCGCCGGCGTGAATTTCGACCTGAAAGACCGTCAGCTCATCGACGTGCAGAATATTTTCATGAAAATGGAGCCGAGGACACTGCGCGGCGCATACCGTTTCTTCATGGGCAAAGACTTCGACAATGCACACTCCGCCAACGCCGACACGATGGCGACATACGAGGTGCTGATGGCGATGCTCGACAGATACAAAGATGCCGAATACACTGACAACAAAGGAGTTACAACGAAGCCAGTTGTCAACGACATATCGGAACTCGCCCATTTCTCATCGCATCATCAGAACGTTGACCTGATGGGCCAGATAGTTTATGACGACCAAGGGAAACCAGTCTTCAAATTCGGCAAGCACAAAGACGAACGTGTTGAAGACGTCTTCAGGAAAGAACCGCAATATTACGACTGGATCATGAAGAGCGACTTTCCGGAATACACCAAACGCATCGTGACGAAGTTGAGATACCCCGACAGGAACATCTCATTCTGACATTTTCCGAAAAAAGAAGCGCCATCGCTGGGAACGGAAGGCGCTTCTTCATCTGAGAAAATTGAAATGTATAACTAAAACCGAACATAGAACAACACAGACGGCAGATTGTTCGATTGCCAGAGAGTTTTTCTGTTTTTCAAAAAATAAATTATTTTTTCAAGCATATCTAAAATTTTTATACTTTTGCAGCCGATTACATCAAATTAGGAAAGTATGGAAGAAAATGAAAAGATGAACAATCGCGAGGAATTGTTTTCAAGGCCGGTACGTGCGGGGAAACGCACATATTTTTTTGACGTGAAAGCCACAAGAAATGATGAAAAGTATGTCACGATAACAGAAAGCAAACGTCGCTTCAACGAGGACCAGAACCATTTCTCGTACGAGAAACACAAGATTTTCCTTTACAAGGAAGACTTCGAGAAGTTCGCAAACGCGCTGAGAGAGACTTTGAACTACATTGAGACCGGCGAATATCCGGAAGGCTACTTCGACGAGCCGAAGGAATACGAAGGCAATGACGAGCCGAAAGACGATGTCGAAAACTGGTTCGACAGTTTAGGCAACAATTAAGTAACGAACACACAATCAACACAGAACGAGGGATTTCCGGGGTGACTGCCACTTCGGAAATCTTTTTTTTCGCCCCATTGCCGGCACATTTCGGGAATAGTCAAAAATGTTGATAATTTTCATCAAAAACCATAGTGGCATTACAAAATTTTTTCCTATCTTTGTACGTTTTATTTCGGTATTAAAAACAAGCAAATGGGAAAGATCATCGCTATAGCAAATCAGAAAGGCGGAGTGGGCAAGACAACCACCTCCATCAATCTTGCGGCAAGCCTTGCAGTGTTGGAACACAAGACGTTACTGATTGACGCCGACCCGCAGGCAAACTCCACCTCAGGTGTAGGCTTCGACCCGAACACCATAGAAAACAGCATATACGAGTGCATAATTGACAACATCGACCCGCACGCCACGATAAAAGAGACTGAGACCCCGAACCTCTTCCTGCTGCCGGCACATATCGACCTCGTCGGAGCGGAAATCGAGATCATCAACCTTCCGCAACGCGAGCAGATGATGCGCAAAGCCCTTGCACAGCTGAAAGACGAATACGAATTCATCATAATCGACTGCTCGCCGTCACTCGGGCTGATAACAGTGAACGCACTTACCGCCGCCGACTCAGTGATAATCCCTGTCCAATGCCAATACTTCGCACTCGAAGGCCTTGGCAAACTGCTGAATACCATAAAGATAGTGCAATCGAGATTTAACCACGACCTTGACATCGAAGGCATACTGCTCACCATGTACGACAGCAGGACAAGAATCTCGAAACAGGTGGTTGACGAGGTGAAGACACATTTCCAGTCGATGGTATTTGACACGATAATAAGCGTAAACACACGGCTCAGCGAAGCACCGAGCTACGGACAGACCATCATCATGCACGACGCGCTAAGCTCAGGCGCGATAAACCACCTCAACCTCGCAAGAGAGATACTCAAACGCAACAACATTGACAATGACGACAAACAATAACAAAAAGAGAGGCCTTGGACGCGGTCTCGACGCAATACTCCAAAGCCCCGACACCGACATCACCTCCGCCGACATCTCCGGCAACTATGTGGCCGGTGCCATCGCGGAACTTGACATTGACAAAATAGAGACAAACCCGTTCCAGCCGCGTAACGACTTCGACGAGACAGCACTTCAGGAACTGTCGGAATCAATAAAGCAACACGGTGTCATTCAACCAGTTACGGTCAGGAAGATGGGCTACGACAAATACCAGCTCATCTCCGGCGAACGCCGCCTGCGTGCATCGAAACTCGCCGGAATGAAGAAAATACCAGTATTCATCCGCGTGGCAAACGACGAGCAGATGCTTGAGATGGCACTCATCGAGAACATCCACCGCGAAAGCCTCAACGCCATAGAAGTGGCATTGTCGTACCAGCGCCTCATCGAAGAATGCCAGCTCACACAAGACCAGCTGAGCGAGAAAGTCGGCAAAGACCGCTCGACAGTCACCAACTTTCTGAGACTACTCAAGCTGCCCGAAGAGATACAACTCGCCCTCCGCGACGGCTTCATCACAATGGGTCACGCCAGAGCAATAATCAGCATCGAGGACAAGAAAGAACAACTGCTGATACTCAAGAAGATAATCGACGAAGAGCTCAACGTCCGCCAGGTCGAGAGTTTAGTCAGAAACGCAAACAACAAGACTTCCGTCAAAGGCATAAAAAGGCAAAAAGACATCGTGCCAGAAAACTTCAGAATCAAAGCTGAGAACATCTCCAAATCGTTGAATATGAATGTAAAAATCAGCCGTAACAGTCGAGGTAAAGGCAGTCTGACCATCAGCTTCAAGAACGATCAGGAATTTGACCGGCTGCTTGATTTTATCAGTAAAAACAATTGATCATGAAGCACTTATTGGTTCTTTTGTCATTTTTGATGCTGATTCCAGAGCTTATGGCCCAAGATATGGCCGTGAGTCCGGTATCGGAAAATGCACCATTATTGATAAAAGTTCCGGAATGGGATTCGAAGAAAGACAAGAAAGACGATGCCCCGCTACACACAGGGAAACATGACCCGAAGACCGCAACATGGCTCGCACTGATACCCGGAGCAGGACAGGCTTACAACAGGAAATACTGGAAAATGCCGATTGTCTATGCAGGTTTCGCCGCCACAGGATACTTCGCCATATCCAACGGCAACGATTACAGGCTCTACCGTGACGCTTACGACTTCAAGACCGGCATAAAAACCGACGTCAGCGAGAAAGCCAAGACTGAAGCAGGAAAATACACCAATGAGAACCTCACCACACTGCGCGACTATTACCGCAGAAACATGGAGCTGAGTTGGATAATAATGGCAGCGTGGTACGTGGTGCAAATCATTGACGCCAGCGTTGATGCGTACTTTTTTTATTACGAAATAGACGATAACCTGACAATGAAAGTTGAGCCGAAGTGGGAGCCGTCATTCAACGATTGCGCATACGGCTACGGGAATGGAATCGGCACAGCCGGAATCAGCGTGAGATTAAATTTTTAAAGATGAAGATTGTAATATTAGGCTATGGAAGAATGGGGCACGAGGTTGAGCAGATTGCCATATCCCGTGGTCATGAGGTTTTGCATCGCATTGATACTGAGGAGGAATGGAATCGAAACAAAGAAGACATATCGAAATGCGATGTCGTGATTGAGTTCAGCACGCCGGCAACGGTGGTCGCTAACATCAACAAATGCTTCGACATCAACATACCGGTTGTTGTCGGAACGACCGGCTGGTACGACACTCTTGATGAGATTAAGAAAAGATGCGACGACGAGGGGCATTCCCTGTTTTACGCCCCGAATTTCAGCATCGGCATGAATTTCGTATTCAGCCTCAACAAACAGATGGCAAAATTCGCCCAACAGTTTGATTATAAATTAGAAATAACAGAAACACATCATATCCACAAACTCGACAAGCCAAGTGGCACTGCCGTGAAACTTGCCAACGACATCGTAGCAAACAACAGCAACTACAACGGTTGGAAACTTGATATTGACGAAGACAATACATTAAGAGTCAATGCAATACGCAAAGGAGAGGTCTTCGGCATCCACGAGATAGCAGCGGAGTCGGCATTTGACAGAATCAGTCTGAGTCACGAGGCATTCAGCCGCAAAGGTTTCGCGACCGGCGCAGTCATTGCAGCGGAATTTCTGAAAAACAGAAAAGGCGTCTTCACGATGGAAGACCTCCTCTGTTAGATAAAAGTTAAAAGACAAAAGATAGAAATAGAACAACAAACACTTTGTAAAATGAACATGTTTTTGACAATAATACTTCTCCCTCTGATTTTTTCAGTGTTCACGATGGCGTGTCCGTCATTTTTTGAGAAAGCAGGATACAAACGCTCATTGACGTTCGTGCCTTATTACAACCTGCATATTCTCGCCAAAATCATCGGATGGAACAAATGGTGGTGCTATCTGCTGCTGCTTTTCCCATATCTGAACACATTCATCATAATGTTGATGTTCATAGAATTAGCAAAATGCTTTGCAAGATATGATTTCGGTGAAATCATTGCCGCGGCACTTTTTCCATACATTTATTTCCCGATATTGAGCAGGAAAGATCTTAAATACCTTGACCCGAAGACGACAGTCAGGCCTGCAAAAGGATGGGTTCGCGACTGGCTTGACGCAATACTCTGGGCTGTCGTCGCGGCGTTCATCGTCAGGACTTTTGTCTTCGAAGCCTATAAAATCCCGTCATCGAGTATGGAAGGCACGCTCATGACAGGCGACCATCTGATGGTAAGCAAGATCGGCTACGGGCCGCGTATTCCGAACACACCGTTAGCCATGCCATTCGTACACAACACTTTACCTTGGTCGAAGACAGCCAAGTCGTATTTCGAACACCCACAGATCGGCTATCATCGTCTGCCCGGCTTCTCAAAGATAAAGCGTAACGACCCGATCGTCTTCAATTTCCCGGCAGGTGATACCTTGAGCGAGGTCTATCAAAGCAATGTGACATATTATCAGCTTGTCAGGGCATACGGGAAAGATTATGTAAACAACAACAAAGTACAGTTCGGAAACATCATAACACGTCCGGTTGACAAGCGCGAGAACTACGTCAAGCGCCTTATCGGAATGCCAGGCGACAAACTGCAAATCATTGATGGTGTTGTATATATCAATGACGAAATCGGTTATCAGCCGGAGCACATGCAACACAATTATCTCGTCAAAATCAACGGAACCGGAATAAGCCAGAAGGTGCTTGACAAATTCGACATCACGGAAGGCTACAGGACACCTGTTCCGAATGAGTTTGTGCTCAACATGAACGCGAAGACAGCAGAAGAGTTTGCAAAACAGCCGTTTGTCACTGAAGTGACCAAGGTCTGTGCGCCGGCCGGGACAGAGGTCTCACAGGAGATATTCCCGAACGACACACTTCATTTCAGATGGAATGTCGATAACTTCGGCCCTATCGTGATACCGCAGGAAGGTGCCACAGTACAACTCACCCCTGAGAACATCGCGCTTTATTCGCGTTGCATCACAGCTTACGAGCATAACACTTTGATCGTCAAGGACGGAAAGATATTTATCAACGGAAAAGAAACAAATGAATATACCTTCGGAATGGACTATTACTGGATGATGGGCGACAACAGACACAACTCGCAAGACTCGCGTTTCTGGGGTTACGTTCCGGTTGACCACATCGTAGGCAAACCGCTATGTATTTGGTTATCAAACGACCCACGTTCAGGAAAGTTCCGTTGGAACAGGTTTTTATGTTTCCCCAAATAATGCACAATGACAGAAAACAAGAACAGATTAAGGACTCCAGCAGCAGAGCCAAAGGAATCGCCGGAAAAGACGGCAACGAAAAAAGGCGGTTCAAAAGGTAACGCTGATGCACATAAGACGGCTAAAAAAAGCGCAAACACAGTCGCCAAACGCAAGAAAGAATCTGACGGCAGAGGCAGAATCTGCACGGGTATCTTCCTTGTCATAGTCGGTTTGTTTTTCCTTATCGCATACGCGAGAAGGTATTTCGGCATCGCCGACACCAAAGAAACCGGCGAGTTCATGGCCAAAATCGGGACTTTCATGAGCGAAGAGATGTTCGGCATCGGAACAGTTTATCTTCTCTTCCTGTGGTTCTATTTCAGCATCAAGCTGATTTTCAAAAAGATAGAAATAAGCGGCTGGACCCTTTGGAAATATGCTTTGGTTTTCCTTGTTTGGATTCCATTGTTCATGGCGTTGATTCTCAATACAAAAAATCCAAGCCACAACATCTTCATCGGAAGATTCGGCTCGACATTGTTTGACGACTACCTTTATCCTTATATCGGCACTGTAGGAATTGTTTTATTATTGATTTTCAGTGCGATAACATATATCATTTTTACATTCGACGTCAAATTTGATTTCCTGAAGAGGAAAAAGGAACCCGTTGAAGAGGAAGATGGCAACAACACTGAATGTGATGATGAGGTCATCTCGGTAAAACCCGATTATGAATTCCCAGAAAAGCCGCAGGAAGTTGAGCTTGAATTAAATGATGACAATGATGAGGATGATGAGGAAGAAGACGTTGAGATTCAAGTAATTAAGAAGACCGGATTACAAGAGAAAGAAGAAGACACAGCGAAAGGCAACGAAATAGATTTATCTGACGAAAACGTGACTTTGGAGGAAGATGTGTTTGTCAAAGAAGAATCCATAGAGGAATCCGATGAAGACACAGACGTGATTGCGGAAGTCCCAAGCGAGGGCAAAACCGATGACATCTCGATGGAAATCACTGAAAATCAAGAGGAGAAGCAAGTTGAGAAAAATGGTGAGCATTTCGGTCTTGACACATTGTACGACCCTAAATTTGAGCTTTCGACATACAAGCTTCCTCCGCTCGACCTGTTGAAAGACTATGGCGACGGCACCGCCGTCGTTGACCGCGACGAGTTGGAGGCCAACAAGAACCGCATCGTTGAGACACTGAAAAACTATTCAATAACCATCGACAAGATCAAGGCGACCATCGGACCGACAGTCACATTGTATGAGATTGTGCCTGCGGCGGGTGTCAGGATTTCAAAGATAAAAGGACTGCAGGACGACATTGCGCTTTGTCTTTCGGCGATAGGCATCCGTATCATCGCGCCTATCCCCGGCAAAGGTACCGTAGGCATTGAGGTGCCAAACCAGAAGCCGCAGATTGTCTCGATGCGTTCCATCATCAGTTCGGAAAAATTCCAGAAAAGCAGTTACGAGTTGCCTTTCGGAATCGGCAAGACAATCACCAACGAGAGCTATGTGGCCGACCTCACGAAGATGCCACACATCCTTATGGCAGGTGCGACAGGTCAAGGTAAGTCGGTGGGAATCAATGCAATAATAGCATCCCTACTCTACTGCAAACATCCGTCGGAACTGAAGTTCGTCCTCGTTGACCCCAAGAAAGTCGAGTTGAGCCTGTATCAGAAGATCGAGCGTCATTATCTCGCGAAGCTGCCTGACGCGGAGGAGGCTATCATTACGAATGTTAAGAATGTAGTCAGGACGCTCAACTCACTGTGTATTGAGATGGACAACCGTTACGAACTTCTCAAGGATGCCGGTGTCCGTAACATCAAGGAATACAACGCGAAATTCATCAGCCGCAAGCTGAATCCTTACGATGGGCATCATTTCATGCCATATATCGTGCTTGTCATTGATGAATTCTCCGACCTTATCCTCACTGCCGGCAAGGAAGTCGAAGCGCCGATAACACGACTTGCACAGTTGGCGCGAGCCATCGGCATTCACCTTATCATCGCGACCCAGCGACCGTCAGTCAACGTCATCACCGGTCTGATCAAGGCGAACTTCCCAGGACGTATCGCATTCCGCGTGTTCTCGCGCATCGACTCCATGACAATCCTCGACAGCAACGGTGCCGACCAGCTTGTTGGCCGCGGCGACATGCTCATCTCGACAGGCAACGATTTCGTCCGTCTGCAATGTCCGTTCATCGACACACCGGAAGTTGATGCAATATGCGACTTCATCGGCAACCAGCATGGCTATCCTGAAGCGTTCCTTCTTCCGGATTGTCCTGACGAACAGGAAGATAGCGGTTCATCAAAAGAGATGACAGACCCGAACGAACGCGACCCGTTGTTTGAAGACGCCGCAAGAATAATCGTCCAGACACAGCAAGGTTCGACATCAATGCTTCAGCGCAAGTTGAAACTCGGATACAACAGGGCGGGCAGAATCATCGACCAGCTTGAAAAAGCCGGCATCGTCGGACCGTTCGCAGGCAGCAAACAGCGCGAGGTAAAAGTCGCAACAGAATTCGCACTCGAACAATTCTTGAAAGATTTGAATTTAGAAGATAACATTAAAAATAACGGTGTACTATGAAAAAATATTTAATGCTTATAATCAGCATCTTAGCATTGGCGACAAACACATTCGCCCAAAACGCAGAACAGGTTTTCAAAGCGGCAGTCGATAAACTGAAGGCATACAACAACATCGAAATAGCCTTTGATTACCGGATGATAAACACAGCAGCCGGCATTGATGAACTGATGACAGGAACAGGTCACCTGCAAGGCGATTCGTACAAACTGAACATCGCAGGTCAGGAAATGATTTGTGACGGTTCGACACTATGGACTTATATGCCAGATTCACAGGAAGTTATGGTTAGTTCTGTCGATTCTGAAGACGGCGGCTCCCCATTGTCGATAATCAATTCATATTATGACAACATTAACGCGAAATTCCTGAATGGCAACGATATGTCAAGAATGTCAATCGAGGTCACACCAAAAGAAAAAGACGAGAATTTCAACAGACTCGTGGTCATTATCGGCACGAAGACAATGGAACTCAAAGAAGTTCATCTTTTCGACAACAATGACAGCGAATTTGTTTATAGCATCACGAAATTTATCACGAACCAGATTTTACCAGACAACTTCTTCATTTTCAACGAAGAAGATTATCCGGACGCAGAGATAATTGACATGAGATAAACCCGTTTCGCGTGTCAGGAGAGAGACAACATATCATATTTCTTGCGCGGTGGTATCCACACAGATACGATCCGATGTTTGGCTTGTTCGTGCGACGTCATGCGGAGGCGGCGGCATTGTATAACGACATAAGCGTTGTTTATGTCCACGCCGACGAGGGGCCTGCAAGGAGATTCGAAATTGTAAGAACAAACGAAAACAACGTTGAAACAGTCAGAGTATATTACAAGAAGCCAAGGTCAAGAATCGTCTCTCTGTTCAGATTTATTAGAGCTAACTCATTAGCATTCAAACTGTTAAAAAAGCCTGACATTATTCATGTCCATGTACTGACACGATGCGGCATGGTTGCGCTTTGGCATAAAATCGTTCATGGAACACCTTACGTAATAACAGAACATTGGTCACGTTATCTGCCTGGAAACGATTTCAGCGGCCTCCTGAGAAAAACTGCGACGAGAATTGTTGCAAGAAATGCAGAAACATTGACAACCGTCACAGAGATCCTTGCGAAGGCGATGCTTAGCCACGGCATTACGAACAGCAATCACCATATTGTCCCCAATGTAGTTGACATCAATCTGTTTCACCCTGTTCCGCATCACAATGAGACGCCGAAGATAGTTCACATCTCATGTTTTGAAAACAAATCAAAAAACATCACAGGACTTATTGATTCACTGAAAATTCTTGAAGACAGAAATATTGACTTCAAATGTTGTTTCATCGGTAATGGCATTGATTTTGAAGACATTAAGAATTACTCAAAGAAGCTTCACAAGCAAAGCAGCATCATATTCACCGGAGTTTTGGAAGGCAAAGATCTTATTGATGAACTTGCAACAGGAGACTTTCTCGTTTTGTCGAGCAACTACGAGACCCAAGGTGTTGTACTTCTCGAGGCGTTTGCGTGCGGACTGCCGGTTGTGAGCACCAGTGTCGGTGGAATTCCGGAAATAGTAAATGAAAATAACGGCTTGCTTGTCCCACCGGGAGATTCGGGAGCTTTGGCTGACGCGATACAGATCATGCTGAATAAATTCAGTGATTACGACACTAACACATTGAGAGACATTGTATCAGCCGGATTTTCATATCAAGCTGTCGGAAAATTCCTCGATGGCATCTACAAAAAAACAAAAATCCGAATGCCATGACGCACTCGGATTTTTAGCATTTATTTCGCAAAAAGATTCAAATTCCCATTTCTTTAACGATCTGCTTCACGAACTCGGTATTCGCAAAATGCCCTGGTTTATAAGCAGTTACCTTTCCAATCACTGGCATTCCGAGCAGAGTCATGTCGCCCAGGAGGTCGAGCAGTTTGTGACGTGCCGGTTCGTTTTCAAAACGAAGTGTGGCATTGTTGAGGATACCGCCTTCATGAACACTGACCATATCTTTATGGAAAAGCGATGCAACGCGTCGCAGGTCGTCTTCAGAGACCTGTTTCTCGACAAAAACAATGGCATTTGACAAGTCACCGCCTTTTATCAGATTATAGTTGAGCAGCATCTCAAGTTCCTGGAAAAACACGAAAGTACGGCATGGCGCAAAATCGTTTTCAAATTCACTTATATCATGAAGATGAGCTTCCTGAACGTTAAGGACCTGTGAGTTATAGTCAACCTTCACGTCAACGGAAAACTTGTCGGCAGGTTCAACCATCAGCTTACAGCCAACTTTCGGATGAGTATAAACTATCTTCTTTCTAATTTTCAAGCATTTACGTTCAGCATCTTGTTCAACGGCACCAGCTTCTTTCAAAACACCAATCACCGTTTTGGAGCTGCCGTCAAGAATCGGAGGTTCCTCGCAGTTTATATCAATGAGGACGTTGTCTATATTCAAGCCTCTTAAAGCCGCCATGATATGCTCGATGGTATAAACCTTCACGCCATTCTGCGCGATTGTCGTCCCACGTGAAGTATCAACCACATTTTTCACGAGTGCATCGACAACAGGTTGTCCCTCTAAATCAATTCTTCTGAATTTTATGCCGTGATTCGGTTCAGCCGGATGGAATGTAAGCATACCATTTTGACCGGTATGAAGACCTGTCCCACTGATACTCACACTTTTAGCTATCGTATGTTGTTTTTCCACCATAGATATTTCGAAATTCATAAATATGGCGCAAAAATACTAATTTATTCCTTACTTCGACAACAAAGTTTCAAGTTTTTTCTCAAGCTCAGCGATGCGGGTTTCAAGTTCCGCAACATGACGCTGTCTGACGGTGTCTTTCAAGTATGTCTTGTAGTCATACGCGGGATATCCCATCAGTGTTTTGCCTGGTTCTCTGACGCTTCCCATGACACCAGACTGCGGGCCGAATGTGGTTCTGTCGGCTATCTGTATATGTCCGCTTATGCCAACCTGTCCGGCAATGACACAGTTCCTGCCGACATGCGTTGATCCGGCAATGCCAGATTGCGCGGCAATGGCAGTATTCTCACCAAGTTCAACATTATGAGCTATTTGGATAAGGTTATCAAGTTTAACTCCATTATGAATCTTGGTCGATTCCATCGTCGAACGGTCTATTGTCGTGTTCGCACCGATTTCGACATTGTCACCTACAAACACGTTGCCTATCTGAGGTACTTTCTTGTAAGTCCCGTCAGGCTGCGGGGCAAAGCCAAATCCGTCGGCACCGAGCACGGCACCTGAATGAATTATACAGTTTTTCCCAACATGAGTCATCGCATACAATTTCACGCCCGGATAAAGAACAGTGTCATCGCCGATCACCGCGTCATCGCCCACATAAACCTGCGGATAGACTTTCACATTCTTTCCCATCCTCACTCTGTTTCCGATGAAAGCAAACTCGCCAATATAACAATTCTCACCGTATTCAGCATCATCCGAGATGTAAGCAAGTTCGGAAACACCAACTTTATTGTTTGTATATTCTTGATAAACAGCGAGCAGCTGGGCGAAAGCCTCATACGCATCAGGCACGCGTATCATCGTCGCCTTGACTGGAGCCGCAGGCACAAAATCAGCATTGACCAAAACTATTGAAGATTTTGTCTCGTAAATGTAGTGAATATATTTAGGGTTCGCCAAGAAACTCAACATTCCGGGAGCTCCGTCTTCGATACGTGCCACATTGCTGACCTTGGTTTCAGGGTCGCCATCTATTTTCCCGCCCAACATTGCTGCAATCTGTGCAGCTGAAAACTCGACTTTCATATTTTCATCATTTTATTTTCATACTAAAAAAGAATCAAACTCCATCTTCAGACCAAGTATTGCCTTTTCCGCTATAGGATTTTGAAACGCACTGATAATCAAGGCAACAGATGCCACATCAGAGTTTGTATCTTCGTTAAAAGCCGCATTGACATTTTGAAGCACTTCCTCTTTTGCGAGATTCACGAGCTGCCATGTATCCTCAGCGACATACAAACGCTGGGCAAGATTATGTTCAAATTCATCCTGCACATTCTGGATAAGCGAGAGTTGGAAATCATCACGCGACATGCCAGGGACAAAGACCCTTTTCACCAGGACCGAGAATTTTATCCTCTCAAGGTAAAGCAGAAGCCTCTCGCACGCTTGAACCCGCAACGGGACAATCATATTATATGACGCCACCTTAAGCGATTCATTGTCAATATTACACATATTATTACTATGATTTGCAACAGCTTCAGCCTTTCCATTTTCCCTGAACATTGGAATAATTACACCCAAAACGAAAAGCAAGGCCATCGCGCCGATTAATATCCACGTCAAAGTATTCATTACTTTACAACATCATTTTGAAGTGCAAAGTTACTTATTTTTTCGCAAAACAAACTTTTTTTTGAAACAAAAGTTTCGCAAGCAGAAAATTAGTACCTTTGTGCCTTGAAAGCGAAAGCCAGCTATTGGCGTAACTTATTCATATTCATTGATTAACAGAAATGTCAAAAAAGAATATCAAAGAATTGTTCGACTCATTCAATGATAAAAAAATCCTCATCATTGGTGATGTCATGATTGATCTCTACCTTACCGGTAAGGTTGACCGCATCTCGCCTGAGGCGCCGGTGCCCATTGTGGCCGTCAGGGAACGCTTCATGCGTCTCGGTGGTGCTGCGAATGTGGCACAGAACATCAAGGCGCTCGGTGCGGAGCCGATACTTTGCTCGGTGGTCGGCAACGACAACAAATCCAACGACTTTTTCAGTCTGCTGGAGCAGCACAAGATGCCGCAAACAGGAATCATAAAAAGTGACAACAGGCGTACAACGACAAAATACCGCATCATCGGCAACAACGCGCAGATGCTGAGAGTTGACGACGAAGACACTTTTAATCTCACCGGCAATGAGCGTGACATGCTTCGCGGAAAAATCGAAGAGATTCTTTCATCAGGGGAAATTGACGGTATCATTCTGCAAGACTACAACAAAGGCGTGCTGACGGAAGACATCATCAAGTTCACGATAAAAGCCGCCAACGAAAGGGGCATCCCCGTCGGCGTTGACCCGAAGAGAAACAACTTCCTTGCATATAAAAACTGCACGTTCTTCAAGCCGAACCTCAAAGAACTGAAAGAAGGCATCAATGTTGAGTTCAAGACAGACACAATCGACAATATATTAATAGGTGTCAATGCGTTGCAGGACGAACTGAACTGCCGTTTTGTGATGAACACGTTGTCGGAGCGGGGTGTCCTGATCCAAGAAGACAACGGCATTGAAAGGAGACACTGGCACATTCCTGCGCATCTGAGGAAGATTGCCGATGTCTCAGGTGCCGGCGACACCGTCTTAGGCACAGCGATGCTTTGCCTCATCTGCCAGCAAGATGCATACGACATAGCGGCAATCTCCAACCTTGCCGGCGGCCTCGTATGCGAAGAAATCGGTGCGGTGCCGATCAACAGGGAAAGACTTTTAAAAGAAACGGAAAAAATACAATAACACAAACACTTCTGCGTTATACCACACATGAAATCAACATTGTCAAAATATAAAAAGTTTATCGTTGCAGCATTGTTATTGATTTGCCTGCTGCCGCAAAGTGCCATTGCACAGCGCAAAAGTCCGAGCAACCTTCCGAATTACGACAACCAGCCATACCATTTCGGATTCATCCTCGGTTTCAACCAAATGTCATTCAACGTTGACTATATCAAAGACTATCAGAGCATTGCATACAGCAGCGACCAGTCGAACAACTCATGGGACGAGAACTGGCATGATGGCTACACCTATTACGTTGCTGGCGTGGCATCAGTGCCGTCACCAGGATTCTCCGTCGGCATCGTCGGCAACCTGCGTCTCGGAAAATATTTCGACCTCCGGCTCACGCCGACATTGAGTTTCGGCCGCCGCGACCTTCAGTATTACATGTACAGCGACAGCCTTGTCAACAGTCCGAAAACCGACAATGGTTTTTATCTGATAAAGTCCACAAACGCCATGTGGGACGCTGTTATCATCGAGCTGCCACTGAATGTAAAATACAAGTCAAAGAGATTCAACAACTTCGCGGCATACGTCATCGGTGGCGCAAACTTCAGATTTGATGCGACAGGCAGGAAAAACACCAACAAATCGGATGAGAACCAGATTATCAAAGTCAAAACCAAACTTTTTGACATTGCTGCCGAAATAGGCGCCGGCATTGATTTCTACAACAGCTACTTCAAGTTCGGAATCGAACTGAAAATGGGCTGGGGTCTGCTTAATGTCTTAGACAAGGAAAACCAGATTTTGGACAGCAGCTTCGACAGATTACGTAACAACACGTTCCAAATCTCATTCACTTTTGAATAAAATCAGAAAGAAAAGCATTACAAATATTTGTTTTTCAATGCTTTAATAAATTTTTCATTTTTTTGTTTTTTGTATTTAAAAAAGTTGTACTTTTGCAGCACCAAAAAAACGGCGGTCTCTTCGTCTAGTCTGGTTAGGACGTCAGGTTTTCATCCTGGTAACTCGGGTTCAAATCCCGGAGAGACTACAAAATTTATAGATATTGGATTCAGAAGACAGAAGTTAAGCACGAAGCGATGACGTTTGTTTTCTGTTTTTGTATGTAAACATTTGATGCCGAAAGATTTATCTTACATAAATGAAAAATATGGCAAAAGGCTTCCGTGTTTTGTCGTGCTTTTGTTCCTCATTCTCTATCCGTTGAGCAGAGCAGAAGCCCAAAGCCTTGACCAGCTGCATTTCGGCATGAGACTTGGACTCAAGATGTCAACACTCACAGGCATTGAAGACGCCGGCATGGAGCTTGGGTTCACGGCGGGCGCAGGGGCCAGATATGAGCTTTCAGGAAACAGCAGCGTATTGGCGGAGTTACTTTATTCGACAGGAGGGAAAAGCTCAAGCACCACGGTTTCCGATTTCAACGACAACATCAAGATTTACGACAAGATTCACCTCCATTATCTGAAGATTCCCATTGTATATCAATATTATTTCACGGACATATTAGGACTTGAAATCGGGCCGCAATTAGGCTTCTGCCTCGGCGGGAAAATGAAAACAAAAACCGGCAACGAAGACTGGTCGGCGGCGCGGCTCACATCTGACGACTATCACGTCTTCGATTTCGGTGTCCTCACAGGCATATACACAAACAACCTGACCTCCGGGAACGACTTCATCGTGAGTCTGCGTGCCTGTTTCGGCTTCACAAACGTGATGAGAGACGAATGCGGAAACAAAAACGTCTGCATACAACTCGGAATCGCATACATTATCGGAAAGTAATTCTCATGAAACACACGACACAGCTAATCATTGGCAATCAATACAATCCGCATTTAAATCTGGCAGTTGAAAGTTCACTGTTGAACGACGGCGACAACAATTCCGTGACGATGTTCCTCTGGAAAAACCAGCAGACCGTCGTCTATGGCTACAATCAGAATCCGTTCGCGGAATGCAATGTCAAGCTTTTGCTGGACGAAGGCGGATATGCGGCACGGCGCAGAACCGGCGGCGGCGCGGTTTATCACGACCTCGGCAACCTCAACTTCTCATTTGTGGCGCACAAAGACAATTATGACGTCAGGAACAGCTGAAAGTCATCAGGACGGCTCTCGGATACCTTGGGCTGGAGACCGAGATTTC
>JAKSMZ010000179.1 GCA_024400355.1 Bacteroidales bacterium | reverse complement strand
TAAAAATACATGCGAAAAAAATCCTCGTGGCAATTCAAACTTTTTTGTATTTTCGCGACTCTAACTTTTTAAGATGATTAACAAGGTCTATAAGTTCGGCGGCGCATCTGTGAAAGATGCCGATGCCGTCAGAAATATCAAGAAAATACTTGATAATGTGGATCGTAGCGACTTGCTGCTCGTCATTTCCGCAATGGGTAAAACCACCAACGCCATTGAAAAGGCTCTCAACGATTTCCGTGAAAACGACGGACATCTGGGAATTGACGCACTCGAAAATATTATGGATTACCATGAGAAGATAATGCTCGACCTGTTCGACGGCAACCCGCAACATCCTGTGTTTGAAGAAGTCGCGAACCTGTTCCTCGATCTGTACGACAATCTTCAGGCGACAGGCTACGACTACGACTGCCAGTACGACCAGACCGTGAGCTTCGGAGAGATGCTCTCAACCACAATCATTTCCGCCTATCTCAATGACAACGGCTTGAAAAACAAGCTGCTCGATGCCCGCGAATATGTCATCACCGACCATAACTTCCGCTGCGCCAACGTCGATTTCGACGAGTGCCGGCTGCGGATCGGGAAACTCAACGACGACCACGACGGCACAATGCTCCTGACACAAGGCTTCATCGCCGCCTCCACAAAGCCTACGGTGACCACGACTCTGGGACGCGAAGGCTCCGACTATACTGCGGCGATATTCGCCAATCTGTTGAATGTCAAGGAGATGTCGGTGTGGAAAGACGTCGATGGCGTGCGTAACGCCGACCCGAAGCGTTTCCCTGAGACAGAGAAAATCAGGCATCTCACTTATTCTGAAGCCACCGAGCTTACATTCTACGGTGCCACGGTACTTCACCCGAAGACAATGAAGCCGTTACAAAACAAGAACATACCGCTGAAAGTGCGCTGCTTCCTCGACCCAATGCTCGAACCGACAGTCATCGACGGCAGCGAGGAGTTCATCAGTTACGTCCCGTCGTTCATCGTCAAAGACAACCAGATGCTTGTGACAATCAGGCCGCGCGACTATTCGTTCATGAACGAGCAGAACCTCGGCGTTCTTTTCGGAATGCTCAATGAGCTGAACATCCACGCCAACATGATTCAGACCTCAGCCCTGAACCTCTCGGTCTGTTTCGATGAAAACATTCACAAGCTCAACGCTCTCATCGCTTCCGTTGAGCAGTCGTTTGAAGTCAGATATAACACAGGCTTGCAGCTTTTCACAGTCCGCCATTACAAAGACGGCGTTGAAAATGATTTTATTAAAGGAAAGAAGGTCTTCGTAGAGCAGCGGAGCAGAAGCACCGTTCAGATTGTTCTGGGGTGAAGATGTTAAAACCAAAACCTTTCTAACCAAAACCATAACCAAAACCTTTTTGACCATAACCATAACCAAAACCAAAACCTTGCGGGCTGCCCGCAGGGCAGTACCTTAATAACCGAGTACGCGGCACGCGTGCCCGGACAA
>JAKSMZ010000178.1 GCA_024400355.1 Bacteroidales bacterium | reverse complement strand
TCCACGAAAATTCCAGCTGCAAAGATACAACAATTTCCATGCAGAAAGGCAATTTCGCGAAAATATTTTTCCAACGTAAATTTAATCTAATCTACGTGACTTATGCATCATTTCAGCGTGAGTGCCTGGAAGCATTCCTCAATGCTGGCATCGGCACGGTGCATCACGTTCATCTTGATGTTTTCGATTTTGTCGTTCGCCACGACCACACCTTTATTAATAATGACGATTTCGGGACACATTGCCTCCACTTCCTGCATGATGTGTGTTGAGAGCAGCACCGTCTTCTCTTTTCCGAGTTCGGTGATAAGTGCGCGGATTTCAACGAGTTGGTTTGGATCGAGACCCGACGTAGGCTCATCGAGGATAAGCACCGACGGATTATGCATCATCGCCTGGGCGAGACCGACGCGCTGGCGGTAGCCTTTCGACAGCGCCCCGATTTTCTTGCGCATCTCCACGGTCAGACCGGTTTTCTCAATCATTTCGTCGATGCGTTTCTTGGCTTCGCCACCCGTAATATGATGAATGCCGGCGACAAACTCCAAGTATTCGCGGACATACATGTCAAGATAAAGCGGGTTGTGTTCAGGCAGGTAGCCGACGCAGCGGCGCACCTCCATCGGGTTGTCGAGGATATCATAGCCTTCAACGGTGACAGTGCCCTCGGTCGGCGGGATGAAGCATGTTATGATTTTCATCAGTGTGGATTTCCCCGCTCCGTTCGGGCCGAGAAGACCGACGATACGGCCTTTTTCTATATTAAGGTTTACGTCGTTCAGCGCGAGCTGCTGGTCGTATTTTTTTGTTATGTGACTGACTTTTATTGACATTTCTAAATATTGTTTTTCAAATATTCAACAAAATAATCTATTGCCTCTAACAATGGCTGCAAATCATTATTCACCACATCAGAAACCACATCAACATCTATGTCAAAATATCCATGTGCGATTCTGTTTCGCAGGCCAAAAACCTGATTCCATGGAATTTCAGGACGCAACGCAAGGAATTGGCCATCAGTAACTTTATCAATCTTTCTAAATCCTTCTCCTATCGCCATGATAGTCATACAATTTCCTGCCAGATCCTGCATCCCAGTTGATGACTTCAGCAGTACTTTCATATCTTTGACATCTTTATTCCAACTCATCAAGTTTTCACAAGACTGACGAATTTGATGTAAAGTGTCAAGCAAAATCTCACGCTTTTCCAAAGACATCAATTCCATATTTCATAATTTGATTAAAAAAAAACGGACGCAAATTGTCATGTCTGCGAATCAGATCCACTTCCACACCCAGCAAACTCTCCAGATAATCTGCAGCAGCACACATCATATAAGCATCGGCTGGCATCACGACGAAGACATCAACATCGCTTCCCTCACCATGCATGTCACGAGCCACCGAACCAAAAATACGCATATAGCTGATACCGAATTTATTCTGCAGTTCAAGCTCATGCGCCTTTAAGATTTCTATGTACTCCTGTCG
>JAKSMZ010000177.1 GCA_024400355.1 Bacteroidales bacterium | reverse complement strand
ACTAACGACTAACAACTCGAAACCCATCCCAGTCTCTCGCCACCGTGAAGTACTCCCTGAAGGCGTCGAGGTCTTCTTTTTTCAGTTCCGTGGTGAAGACACATTCGCCTTCCGTGGCCTTCGCCTCGATGCGGCCTTTCGCGTTGACTATCATACTGTCGCCGCTGTACGAGATGTTGCTTTCATCGATGCCCACGCGGTTCACGCCGACGACAAACGCCTGATTTTCAATAGCCCTTGCAGCGATGAGCGTCGTCCACAGCCCCGACTTCTTCTCCGGCCATTCGGCGGTATATACCGCGAGGTCGTATTCAAAGCGTCCGTCTTTGAACGTGTTACGGCTCCAGACAGGGAAACGCAGATCATAACACACAAACGGCCTGATGCGCCAGCCTTTATACTCAATCGTGATGTTTTCAGAGCCGCCGTCAATCCCAAACTCGCCTCCCATCGTGAAAGCGTGACGCTTGTTATAAACATAATATTCCCCGTCTGGTTTCATCCAGACGAAGGAATTATAGAATCTGCCTTCTTTTTTCGTCAGAAACGACCCGCATAACATTGCGTCTTTCTTCGCTGCCATCGCGCGCATCCACTCCAAAGCCGGCGATTTTTCTTCCAGATCTTCGGCGAACACGGCAGGATCGGCAGGGAAACCGGTGGTGAAAGTCTCCGGAAGTATAACAATATCAGTATCTTTCACATTTTCAAGCAATTCCTCATAATGACGCATATTGCCGGCCACGTCTTTGGCCAACACATTACTCTGGACGCAAGTGATTCTCAAATTCATAAAAAATGTTTTAAAAAACCTCACAAAGATAATACTTTTCTTTTTTTTGCTTACCTTTGCAGCCAAATTAATTTTGAAAATGAAGAAAACGGCATTATTTATGGGGTTGTTGCTTGCCTTTATGTGCAACGCCCGTGCACAGGAGAAGACCAGCTACGGGTTTTATCTCGGCTGCGGCATCAACTGGATGAGTCTCGACAAGAGTTTTTTCTATGATGACAGCGATGTCGATGTGAAAAGCGAGGTAATCCATCTTCCGGACACAACCATCGTCAATGTCAAATCGGCGCAATACCTCGACGTAAAAGATGCGAAGATAAGTGCCCTGCCGTCATTCATGATTGGCGGATTCTATGAATATCAGGCGACTAAACTGTTCGGGCTTCAGTTTGAACTGATGTATAACCAGTACGGATACAAGATGAACGGCCGTGTTGAAAGAGAAGAAAGCGACGGGGAAGGCACGACCGTGTACGATTACAAATCGGCGATGAAACTCAGTAACCTCAGTGCTGCGGTACTTCTCAAATTTCACCTTTTCAAAGAGCATCTGAGCATTGACCTTGGTGTGCAACCGAGTTTGTGCCTGAGAGCCACCAAAGAAACCCACAGGTCTATAATCCCTGGTAATGTGTATTATGTCTCCGGCACAGACTTCAAGCCGTTCAACGTCTCATTGGTCGGCGGCGTCACAGGCTGCATCGGGAG
>JAKSMZ010000176.1 GCA_024400355.1 Bacteroidales bacterium | reverse complement strand
TCGTTCATGGAAAACGGCGGCATCTGGCCTGTACATTGTGTGGAAGGAACACGCGGCGGCTCGATTCATGAGGCGTTCTACAAAGATGTCATCAATCCGGCAAACCGTCCGAATCCGGAGACAAACATCTTCCGTAAAGGCTTCAAGGCTGAAGAAGAACAGTATTCCGGCTTCGAGTCAGTCGGCCCTGATGGGAGACAACTTAAGGAAGCCGTTGGTAAAAACCTGATTATCAGTGGCATCGCAACGGAATATTGCGTCAAGAACACTGTTAAGGAATTTTTGAACGACGGACGCAATGTTGAAGTTTATGTGCCGGGCCTCGGTTTCGTTGAAAAGAAAGGTCACGATGCAACGATAAAGGAACTTGAAGAAATCGTGACGCTTGTCAAGTAAAATATAAGTTGTATTAACGGATATTTACAGATCATCGCGGCGGTCATTGGTGATTGTCGCGATGATTTTAATGAAGCATGACATGAATATCATCTGGAAGATTTATTTCTCGGCGACGGGAACGACAAAAAAGATTGTCAATTGTATCGGTGATGAACTTGCAAACAAGTTCAGAGCCAGTGCTATGACTCATGATTTCACTTTGCCGGAGGCGAGGCAGTCGTTCCCAAAGGTGGCAGCCGGCGATTTGGTTGTCTTTGGTGTCCCGACGTATGCCGGTCGTGTGCCGAATCTGCTGCTGAAATATCTTGACACGATAGCTGGCAGCGGCGCGTTGGCCGTCCCCGTCGTCACTTTCGGAAACCGTGCCTTCGACAATTCGTTGATTGAATTGCGCAACATCCTTGAAAGTCATGGATTCATGACTGTTGCTGCTGCGGCATTCTCGTGCGAGCATTCGTTTTCATATACTCTCGCCGCCGGTCGTCCCGATGACGGCGACATCGCTGTGGCGAAAGATTTTGCTGAACGCATATATAATAAAGTGTCGGAAATAACCTCGAATTTATATAGGCACGAACCGATTCCTGTTGATGGTGATGAAAATGCCGGTTATTACCAGCCGAAGACCGACAGCGGGACGCCGATTGACATCAGGAAGGTGAAGCCGAAGACCAGTGACAAATGCGTGAAATGCGGCATCTGCGCCATGAATTGCCCGATGGGTTCAATATCTTTTGACGATTTCTCAACCATAAACGGCATCTGTATAAAATGCGGTGCGTGTGTGAAGAAATGCCCGTCTCACGCTAAATATTTCGATGACGCGGGCTATCTTTACCACAAGGAACAGCTTGAAGGACGATACACGCGACGCGCCGAGGACAAGTGTTTCATCTAATGTAGATACTTGTATTGCTGACTGCGGCCTGATGCAAATCTTGAGGTCTGAAAAATAAGAAAATTATTTCTTGACATATAAAAAATATCGTCTTACCTTTGACCTTTCAAAATCGAGATGTTATGACGAATGTTGAGTTGACGTATAAAATACTTACTATCAATAAGTTGTATATGTTGATTCCTCGTTGTGCCGTCATCCATCCCACAATTTTCCGACTCGGATGGAACCGGTTCATCAAATGACAGGGCGTCTGA
>JAKSMZ010000175.1 GCA_024400355.1 Bacteroidales bacterium | reverse complement strand
TGCCGTCGGATATGGAAACGGTCATCGGTCAGAATGAGCTTCTTGAAGATTTTGACAAGGGTGCTTTCACGTTTCTGATTTTTGAAGATATGTCAAACAAAGACGTGGCGAAGCTGAAAGAAAAGGTGGAAGCCATCGACCACGTCGATACCGTTCTGTGGTATGACTCGCTTGCCGATCTTTCGATCCCGATGGAGCTTTTGCCGGATTCGATCTACCGTGAATTCAACACCGACCACTCCACGATGATGGCGGTATTTTTTGATACCGGCACGTCCGATGACCTGACGATGGACGCCGTGGAGGAGATCCGTTCCGTCTGCGGAAAACAATGCTTCGTTTCGGGTATGACGGCACTTGTTGTGGATCTGCGGGACCTTTGCGAAAAAGAGGAACCGATCTACGTCGGTCTTGCGATCGGTTTTGCCTGCGTCGCAATGGTGGCTCTGCTTGACGGTTGGCTCATCCCGTTTGTTTTTTTGGCTTCCATCGGTGCGATGATCCTCCTGAATCTCGGAACAAACGTCATTTTCGGAGAAATTTCCTACATCACCAAAGCGCTTTCCGCCGTCCTGCAGCTCGCCGTGACAATGGATTATTCCATTTTCCTGTGGCACAGTTATAATGAAAAGCGTGAACAATACGCCGACAAATTTGAAGCGATGGCATACGCCATCAAGGAAACTCTGACCAGTGTGATCGGAAGCTCCGTGACCACGATCGCCGGATTCGTTGCTCTCTGCTTTATGAGTTTCACTTTGGGGAGAGACCTCGGCATCGTTATGGCAAAGGGGGTTCTCCTCGGCGTCCTCGGGTGTGTCACGGTTCTGCCGTCGCTGATCCTTGTTCTGGATAAACCGCTTCAAAAGACTAAGCACCGCTCGCTGATCCCGGATATGGGCAAATTTGCAAAAGGCGTCGTAAAGATCTTTCCGGTTTTCCTCATCCTGTTTGCCATACTGATTGCTCCCGCCTATTACGGATACAACAAAGCAAACGACGAAGTGTATTACGACCTCGGCGAATGTCTGCCGGAGGATATCGACTACGTAATTTCCAACTCTAAACTACGGGAAGATTTCAATATCGCCTCCACGCATATGATCCTTGTTGACAGTAGTCTCCCGGCAAAATCCGTCAAGAATATGATGGATGAAATGGAGACCGTTCCCGGTGTCAAATACGTCCTCGGGCTTGAATCGGTCATCGGCTCCCGTGTGCCGGAGGAAATTTTACCTGACAGTGTCAGATCCATTGTCGAAAGCGACCGATGGGAACTGCTGCTCATCAATTCGGAATACAAGGCGGCAAGCGATGCGGCAGGTGAACAGATAGATACCTTGAATACCATTCTGAAAAAATACGACAAAAACGGAATGGTGATCGGTGAAGCACCGCTGATGAAGGATATGATCGAAATCACAGGGCACGATTTTGCCGTCGTGACCGCCGTGTCGGTCATCGCGATTTTCCTCATTATTCTGCTGGTAGAAAAGAGTATTTCACTTCCGTTCATTCTGATCGCCGTGATCGAGGTCGGTATCTTCATCAATCTCGGTCTGCCGCATTATCTCGGACAGAA
>JAKSMZ010000174.1 GCA_024400355.1 Bacteroidales bacterium | reverse complement strand
ACCTCACCACAATCTTCTGTGTCATCACGTCTTTGCCGACAACCCGCACGATATACACACCTTTATTAATATGTGAGATGTCGATGCCGCTTGTGGTGACATTTTCATTGACAATCACCCTTCCCATCACATCAATGATTTGGACAAGACCTTCTGTGTTTATAATCAGTTTGTTATCATTCTGATAAACGAAATGGTCGTCCGTCTCTTCGTACTCATCCACAGAATAATGAAACTCGTGATATGCACATCTCGCGTCGGCGAGGCAGAAAGCCTCCGTGTTTTTGTCGCCCCAGATGAACTCCACGAGTTCGGGGAAGTCGATGAACGGGTTACGGTTGTGTTGCAATGACTCGACGGCATTGTTACGGTCGAGTTCTTTCTGGCTCACCGTGTCGTTGCGGTGCCATTCCAACAGAAGTTCCAACGCCCATGGCTGTATCGAAGTATTTTTGTTTGCATCGGAGACGAACATATAGTTTGTCTCCCAGTTGATACGTCCCTCGTAGGCGCACACCAAATAAAGGTACATTCTGGCGAAGTCGCCTTTGTACATATCAGCGGGTTCCCACACTTTCGCCGCGTCGCCGAAGTTGTCCTGCATCTCTGAAGGTACGTTCCACACACGGCTGCAGACGTGGTCTCTGCTGACGTAAAGATGTCCGTTGTGATATTTATCCTGTGTAGGCCAGCTCAGTGTAAGTCCGTCATTTTCAGACTTTTCGCCAAGCGGATAGTTGTTTTTGGCATTGTTTGCCGCGCCGTCGGCAGGCACAAGATGATGAAGGTCGGTGTAAGCCTCGGCGTTGCCGCTCTCGCCGCCCCACCAGCTGTTAGGCACGCTGTGCTCTCGGTTGATGCCGCCCGTCTGCGAATGGTCGTTGTCGGAATGGAACTTCGGGAAATACTTCATCCACGCATACATGTCATAGACGAGGTCTGTCTTGGTGTAACCGCTCGGAACTGAGTCAACCGGTGCGGTGTCAGTGGTCTTGTAAGCCTCCCACAAACCGTTGTACGACAACTTGATGTGCGGATAAATGATGTCGCGGAGTGCGAGTTCGAGTTCGCGCCCGCTCTTCCCGTCAAGGGTGCCGGATGTATAGTAATCAGGCTGCGGCTGCGCCATGACAACCACATACAACAACATCAAATGACACAACAATATCAGCCTTTTCATTAAAATTGTAAACAGATTTTTAATAAAAAATTTTTACATTTCATCAACGGGCGCAAAAATACAAATTTATTTTTGAAAAAAGAGGCTGTTTGTAAAATTCTTTTAGTAATTTTGCCGCCAATGGAATGGTTTAAGACACAGATAACCGATGGCAAGACAACGGTTTTCGACCCGTTGAGAAGGCAGTATGTCGCACTCACACCCGAAGAGCAGGTGCGGCAGAAAATGCTTTTTTATCTCGTGGAAAAAAGGAAAATGCCGGCCGGACTCATCGCGGTCGAGTATTCGATTAAGGTTAACAACCTGCCAAAACGCTGCGACATAGTGATATTCAACAATTTGGGTGAAGCAAAGATGATTGTCGAATGTAAGGCGGAAAGTGTGGCGATAAATGAAAAAGTCTTGGATCAGGCAATAAGATACTATTCCGGCCTTAAAGTTGATTTCCTG
>JAKSMZ010000173.1 GCA_024400355.1 Bacteroidales bacterium | reverse complement strand
TTCTTGACGGTTTCCATCGGGAAACGTTCCTGTTCGTCAACTTCTGCCGCCAAAGGCTTGACTTCGTTCTCTGCGAATGACCTGATCATCTGCAGGAACAATTCTTCTGTCTTTGAATAGCTAAAATCCATTTTTATACCTTATTAATATTTATAGAATCCTTCACCTGATTTACGTCCGAGCAAACCGGCACGCACCATCTTTCTGAGAAGCGGATGCGGACGGTACTTCGGATCGCCAAATTCGTTATAGAGAACCTCCATGATTGCGAGGTTGACATCGTTGCCGATGAGGTCGGCCAATGCGAGAGGTCCCATCGGGTGGTTTGCGCCGAGCATCATGCACTTGTCGATGTCTTCCGCGCTTGCGATTCCGTCAGCTAAGATGCCGACAGCCTCGTTGATCATCGGGATGAGGATGCGGTTGACGACGAAACCAGGGGCTTCGTTGACCTCGACAGGTGTCTTGCCGACTGATGTGGCGAGTTCGACGATGGTCTTGCACACCTCCGCTGATGTAAGCTGTCCCTTGATGACTTCCACCAACGCCATGCGGTCAGCCGGGTTGAAGAAGTGCATTCCGATGAACTGAGACGGACGGCTTGTGCAAGCAGCTATCTCGGTGATTGACAATGATGATGAGTTTGTCGCAAAGATTGTCTCCGGCTTGCAGATCTTGTCAAGCTCCGTGAAGACGTCTTTCTTCAACTGCATGTCTTCTGACGCTGCTTCAATCACGAGGTCGGCATCGGCGAATGTTGCATAGTCAGTTGTCGTCGCGATGTTTGCCATGATTGCATCCATTGCTTCCTGTGCGATTTTACCTTTTTCAACGAGTTTTGCATAACCCTTTGAAATTGAAGCCATAGCCTTGTCGAGGCTGGCCTGTGTGCGGCTCTTCATGACTACCGGCATCTTTGCTGCGAAAGCCTTGACGATGCCTTTTGCCATTGTTCCTGTTCCGATTACAAATACTTTCATTTTCAAATTATTTAATAAATTTAACATTTCAATTTTCCGTGTGTGATTGCGAAATATTATAACTCAACTCTTAACACTTCACTCTCAACACTTTATAACTATTTGCCTTGGAAATGCGGTCTGTTCTTTGTCAGGAAGCAGCCCATTCCTTCTTTCTGGTCTTCTGTCGCGAAGCAGCGCGAGAAATACACATTCTCGTATGCGATGGCCTCATTCGCTGTCATGTCGTAATTGTCGTTGATGCAGCGTTTTGCGGCACGGATCGCGAGAGGTGCGTTCTTCAGCATCTTTTCCGCCATCGCGATGGCCTGAGGCATAAGCTCTTCAGGCTCGCAGACAGCGTTCACGAGGCCGATTCTGTATGCTTCCTGTGCGTCAATCATCTTGCCGGTGAAGATGAGTTCCTTGGCGATTGCCGGACCGACGAGTTTAGGCAGTCTGTATGTACCTGAGAAGCCCGGTATGATACCGAGGCCGACTTCCGGCTGTCCGAATTTTGCCTTGTTGGAGGCAATGCGGATGTCGCAAGCCATCGCAAGCTCACAGCCACCACCGAGCGCAAAACCATTGACAGCGGCTATGACAGGGATGTTGATGTCTTCAAGTTTCTTGAATGCCTTCGCTCCGAGACGTGCAAATTCGAGTGCCTGCGCGTCATC
>JAKSMZ010000172.1 GCA_024400355.1 Bacteroidales bacterium | reverse complement strand
GCAGCCAAGGCGTTGCTCGACAACAACCGCAAGGCCGACCTTCTTGAAATCGTCGCACAGGACAAGGCCCTCGAATCGACAGCCAACTCCATCGACACGATCAACAAGTTCATGCATCTGTACAGAGACTTCTTCACGGTGTTGAAGAACTTCGTGACATTCTCCGATTTCTATTCACGCGACAAGAAAGCCATCTTCCAGGCAGGAACGCTTTACATCGACCAGCGCAGCTGCGACCTCTGCATCAAGGTCACCGACATGGGCAAGCAGACGGCGAGCGCGGGACTGAGCAACATGTACATCATCTATTGCGACTGCACATGCAAGAGCAAGCCGGCCAAGATGACCATCGGAGTTGTCATCACCGACGGTGACATCGGAAACATCAGAGTCGGCAAGAACGCCATCTTCTACGACCGCGACGGACTCGACTGGGACGCCACTATTACAAGCATCGTCGATAACCCGATCAGCGTGCGTCAGGCATTCTGGTCGCCATACCGCAAACTCGGCGAGTTCATCGAGAAGACCATCAACAAGAACGCGGAGGCCAAAGACGCCGAGGTGATGGGTAACCTCACCGCAAAGGTGGAAGGCACCGGCGACGCTTCCGCACCGAAACAGCCTTTCGACATGACGAAATACGTGAGCATGTTCGCAATGGTCGGCGTGGCAGTAGGTGCTGTTGGCGGAGCCTTGGCCTTGCTGGTTGATTCAGTCAAGGGACTCCACTGGTGGCAGTGGATTGCCATAATAGCCGGCATCATGTTGGTCATCTCCGGCCCTGCAATGATAAAGGCGTGGCTCAAGCTGCGCAAGCGCAACCTCTCGCCGTTGCTCAACGCCAACGGCTGGGCTGTCAACGCGAAAGTGCTTGTCAACGTGCGCTTCGGCGAGACCTTGACGCATATCGCAAAATATCCGGTAGTGAAGATGAAAGACCCGTTCGCGAAGAAGAAGATGCCGGTCTGGAAAAAGATTCTGCTCTGGCTTGGAATCATCATCGTCGTTGCGGGCATAGTGTATTTCTGCATCCCGAAGGAGAGACGCCCATTCTGGCCACAGCCTGAAGTGGTGGTGGAAGAGGTTGTAGAGACACCGGCCGAGGCACAAGCCGAAGAGCCTGTTGCAGAGGAAGTCACACCTGTCGAGGAGACACCGGCGGAATAAGTTTTTTGCAACAATATGTTTAGTGATGCCGGAGCGGAGAAGTCTGTTCCGGCGTTTTTTAAAAATGTTCAATGTATTGATTTTTATTACTAACTTTGCTGAAATTTTTAAAAATTCACGTCTATGAAGAAACTTTTACTTATGATGTTGCTGGCAGGCTTCACATTCGGGGCGGCGGCGCAAGATGGCAGGACCATCAAACAGAGAAAAACACAAAAGGAAATCATCGAGAAAGTGATGAACTCAAGAAATGAGACATCAGGAGACCAATCTTTCAATCAGCAGGTTGACTCCATCGCCAACATCGATGTCTGGTCAAAGATGTGCTACAAATACGAGATGGACTGGAAAGGCCGTGTGCATTCGGAGATTCAGTATCAGGAATTTGAAGATTTTCCAATGCAGGCGACTGAAAAAGCTGTCATGGATTATGAAACAAGCGAAGCATTGCCCAACCTCTACGGTTACTATTGGCAGAACGGCGAATGGACCGAAGGATGGAAAGAGATTTATACTTTCGACGA
>JAKSMZ010000171.1 GCA_024400355.1 Bacteroidales bacterium | reverse complement strand
TTAGGTAATCAGGTATTTAGACTCCTTAAACAACTAAAAACTATGACAACAGAAGAGAAAAACATATTACGCGAGCGGGTCATTGCCGTTTTGGGCGGCATCTACGACCCTGAGATTCCAGTTGACATCTACAGGTTGGGACTCATTTATGAAATAAACATCGACGACGACAGCAACGTGAAGATCGTGATGACGGTGACGGCGCCGAACTGCCCTGTCGCCGACCAGATGCCACTTTATGTCAAAGAGAAAGTCGGAGCCATTATGGGTGTGAAGTCGTGCGAAGTCGAAATGACATTCGAGCCGGCGTGGGATCCAAGGAACCTGCCAGACGATGTGAAAGAAGAACTCGGCCTTGACGACGGCTTCGGCATCGGAGACCTGATGTACTGATCAGTAGAAAGTTATAAAGGGCGCGAAGCGATGTAATTATGCATACGCCATTTCGCGTCCTCTACTCTCTTAACTCTCCTCACTACTCTCTTAACTATTTCTCTAACAAGTCCTTAGCCATTCCGAGGAACATCAGGGCGATGGCGTTGAAGTCGAGATTGAGGTCTTTGCTGAGGCCGACCCTGTCTTTGAAAATCGCGACGTTATACCATTGCAGGCATTGGAAAGCGCGGTGGAAGCACAGACGCCGGAGTTCCTCTTCGTTCGGTTTGTGTCCGACGTATGCCTCTAATAATGAGAGTGCCTTGTCAAATCCGGCGTTGCCGTAGCAGGCGATGTCGTAGAACGGGTCGTTCATTCCGGCAAACTCCCAGTCGAGAACATAGAATCTGTCTTTCCCGATGACAAGGTTCGTCGGCTGGTAATCGCAGTGGCACGGCACCATTTTCACCTTTTTATATTCCTTGTGCATCTCGTCGAGTTTATGACGGAGGTCGAGATATTCCTGCGGATGTGTAAAGCCTGTCTCACGGCAGAAACGCTCATCGTCGTCGAGGCGTCCGAAAGCATTATAGTCGGAAAATTTCAGGTCGCTGTTGTGAAGTTTTTTCAGAGCCTTCACCGACATCTCGTTGTAAGAAACGACATCGGTCGTTGACATGATCGTGCCATCAACGTATTTCGCGAGTTTCTCGCCCGACTGGATTTCGATATAAACCGTTTCGTTGTTAAGTCCGAGGCGTTCCACTTCGCGTATGTTAGCGTACTCTTCATCGCGGTTCACGAATTTCTCGGCAAACTTGCCAGGCACGCGGAATGTATATTGTTCACCTTGACATTCAACAACATACGTATAATTACTCATTCCACCTTCGAGGCGTTTCACGATCTTGGCGTCTGTTGCATGCAGCAAGGCGTTGACTCTTCTCAAGATATAAAGTTCTATTTCCATCTCTTTAAAATTAGCGTGCAAAAATACTAATAATTTTAAATAAAAAATGTTTGCATTTACTAAAAATTTTGTATTTTTGCCGCGTGAAAAAAGCGGGGGTTTAGCTCATCTGGTAGAGCGTAAGGTTCGCAATCTTAAGGTGGCCGGTTCGAGTCCGGTAACCTCCACAAAGACGATACATACAGTTGTAGATCAACAGGTTATAGTAAAAGGCCTGACGGACGCAAAAAAGAGTCCGGCAGGTCTTTGGCGTTATATATCAGTCGGTCTGCGGAGATTGCGATTATCATTATACGACATCTCTCCGGAAATGACAAACCCCGACAATAGTTTTTGGGTGTTGAGGTTGGAATTAAACAACCTCCCACTCGT
>JAKSMZ010000170.1 GCA_024400355.1 Bacteroidales bacterium | reverse complement strand
TAAAATGCGTATTTTTGCAGAATGAAAATTTTCAGAACGACAATCGCCGCAGTCATCTGCCTTTTCTGCCTGAACCTCAACGCGCAGCAGAACAGCAAGGCACGGATTCACATCCTTCACGCCGATATGAGTCTGTATGACGACTCGTATGGCGACGATGCCGACAGGCTCATCGGTGATGTCAGGATGCGCCACGACTCAACATATTTCTTCAGCGACAGCGCACATTTCAACGACAAGGCGCAGCTCTTCAAGGGCTACAGCCGCGTCCACATCAAGGTGAACGACAGCACCGACATCTTTTGCGACAGCTGCAAATATCTCGGCGAGACAAGACTGGCCGAGCTTTTCCAGCATGTTGTCATGAAAGACGACTCCACAGTACTGAAAACCAAGTACATGACCTACAACCGCGACAAGCATCTCGCCACATATCCCAATCACGGCACCATCGACCGCAACGACAAGCATCTGAAAAGCAAGAAAGGCTATTACCGCGATGACATCGAACACGCCTATTTCCGCAAGAATGTCGTCGTGACAACGCCAAAGTATGAGATGTTCACCGACTCGCTCGTCTATGACATCCCAAATGAGAAAATGACTTTCTTCGGCCCGACGCGCATCATCAGCGATGAATATGAACTCGTCGGAGATCATGGATGGTATGATGGAATGAACGATATTGCTTATCTTGACAAAGGTGCCGTCTTGACAAGCGAAGAACACTCAATATCTTCAGACACAATGTATTACAACACGTCTGTCGATTTCGCGAAGGCGATGGGCAACGTGGTGATGACCGACACCACAAACAACTCGATGATACTTGGCGATTACGCTGAGATGTGGAAGAAACTCGGCAAAGGCTTTGTCACCGAAAAAGTCCAGGCACTTTATTGGGAGAAAAACGACACGCTGTTTATGCATTCCGACACACTGTTTGTCTTCACGGACACCGTCACGGAAAAAATTGATAAGATATTAGCTTACAGCAATGTACGGTTCTTCCGTCGTGACCTTCAGGGCAAATGCGACACGCTGCGGTACACCGTCTCCGACTCAACGGCGAGAATGCGCGGCATTCCTGTGATATGGTCAGACAACAGCCAGCTGAAGGGCGACTCGATAAACATAGTGATTGCCAACAGCGAGATCGACAGCGTGCTGCTATACCCCAACGGATTCATCATCCAAAAAGACACTGTCGAAGGCTACAACCAGATAAAAGGCAAGCAGCTCACGGCTTATTTCAAGGAAAACGAACTCAACCATGTTTATAACGAAGGCAACGCCGAGACCGCATATTGGCTCCGCGAGGAAGACGGCACACTGATTGGCGTCAACTTCTCGCAATGCCCGTCGATGGACATAAAGATTGAAGACAATCAGATTGTCAGGATAAAATATTTCAAGAAAAACACAGAGACGCTTTATCCGAAGGACAAAATGAAGCCCGGGCAGGAGATACTGCGCGGCTTTGAATGGCTGGAAGACTTCAGGCCGAGAGACCGATACGACATCTTCCGCATTCCGGAGAAACCGATGGAAACTGATGACAATCAGTCGCATCGCAGGAGGAAGAGATGAGAGATTAGAGATTAAAGATTAGAGTTAAAAGAAAATTTTATAAAATTTGTTGCGCATATTAAAATAAAGTGTAATTTTGCAGCGAATTTCTAACGGGGTATTAGCTCAGTTGGTAGAGCGTTTGAATGGCATTCAAAAGGTCAGGAGTT
>JAKSMZ010000017.1 GCA_024400355.1 Bacteroidales bacterium | reverse complement strand
GGACCCCCGACCCCGAGATTACAAATCACGTGCTCTACCGCTGAGCTATGCCGGCCTTTATGTTAAAGAACCTACCTGCATGAAAGCAGACCATTTCGTTTGCTCAAAATGGTCTGCAAAAATACATATTTTTTACGAACCAACAAGCATTTTTTATAAAAAATTTTAATTTTTTTTATAACACTCGTCAATTCTCTGTCTATCAATACTATAGACTATTTATCAGTACGGTTTTTGTACTTCTCAATCTGCGATTTCAAAGCATCTAATGCCGAATCTGTCGCCTCTTCAAACGTCTTGCATTGTTTGCTCGAATACAAATCATTGCCTTTTAATGCAATTCTGATGTCTGCAATCTTGTTTTCAGGTGCATCGGTGTTCGCCAATTTCAAAGTGGCCTCCGCACCAATGACATCTCCCATCTTTGAACACAACTTCTCTATCTTAGTCGTGATGAAATCTTCCAATTTCGAATCTGCCTTGAAATGGACTGCATTGATTGTAACTTTCATTTTAAACCTCCTTTTTTAAACGGTTATTAAAATTGTATTTCATTATTCGTCACCCAACGGGTGAGCAATCTGGTATATTTCCTTCAACTGTTCAATCGTGTTATGCGTGTATATCTGGGTCGAGCCGAGACTCGCATGACCGAGAAGCCGCTGTATCGCCCTGATGTCGGCACCCTCATTCAGAAGATGCGTGGCGAAAGTGTGACGCAGGACATGCGGGCTTTTCTGCTTCAACGTCGTAACCCCCTCAAGAATCCTATGAACAATGTTATATATAAAGGTCGCTCCCGCAGGCCTTCCCTTGTCATCAACAATCAGACTAACGCTTGTGTTCGACGGAAATTGCGCATCGCGGATTTTTTTATACTTTGCGACCATCTCCACAAGCTCACGACTGACCGGAATCAGACGTTCCTTATTCCTTTTTCCGAGCACCTTTATTAATAAGGTGTCCTCCCCCACGTCCGCATCCTTTAAACCTCTCAACTCCGCCTGACGCATCCCCGTCTGATACAACAGCTCGAAAACCAACTCGTCTCTCCGCTCCCTGAAATCGCCGCCTTCAGCGAACTCAACCTTTTCCATATCCTGCTCAGGAACGAACTTCGCCAGTTCCTTCGGCCTCCGCAGCGACCTGACGCCCTGCATCGGCGTGACTTTCAACACCTTCTCCCTCAGACAGAATTTATAAAACGCCCTGAGACTCGATATTTTCCTGTTGATGCTGCGGTTTCCAAGACCTTCATTTTTCAAGTTGGCAATGTACGAACGCACCATCTCACCAGTAACCTTTGTCATGTCGTCAAGTTCATATATATTGATAAGGTATGAACCGAACTGTTCCAAATCACGGCAATACGCTGACACTGTGTGAATTGAATATCTTTTTTCCGTCTCGATATATCTTATGAAACGTTCGAGCATCTTCTTTTTAATTTCGCTCCAAAGATACTGCCGTATTTTTGAAAAAGCAAGAGATTTTTTTTGAAATTTCTAACAAAACGTCATACTTTTTATTCCTATCTTTGCAAAAATTAAATGACATGCTGACCATCGGATTATCACACACAAGCGAGACAATAGTATCGGATTCAAACACAGCACGCAGATACGGAAGCGGCGGCATTGATGTTTTCGCCACTCCTGCAATGGTGGGACTTATGGAGAACGCGGCGATGACTGCCGTCGGGAACGACCTGCCGGAAGGCTGCACAACGGTCGGAAGCCTCATCAGCACAACACACATCAAGCCGTCAAAACTCGGCGCGAAAGTCAGGGCGACTGCCGTGCTCAAGGAAATTGACGGAAGAAAACTCACATTCAAAGTTTCAGCTGAAGATGACTCCGGCATCATCGGCGAAGGCGAACACGTGAGGTACATTGTTGACATTGACAGGTTTATGAGCAAGCTGAAGTAAATCGTATCCTTTCCACAATCTGAAAAATTTTTTCATTTTTTTTGTTTCCAATCCAAAAATTATGTGTAATTTTGACGCGTTTTTAATCATATTTTATGACAAAAAATTAGTCACAACTTCAAAACGTGTCAAGAAAAATTTAAAAAATTTGCTATGTACTTCAGTACCAACATAAAATTATTAAGAAAAAGACGCTCAAGGACTCAAGATGATGTCGCTTTTGCGCTCGGAATGAAGCGTTCCACACTCAGCGGATACGAAAACGAAATCTCGGAACCGAACATCGACGCACTGATGGCGTTGTCAAAATACTTCAACATTGCTATAGACACATTAATAAAGGTGGATCTGTCGCAGATCAGTGAGAACCAGCTGAGCCAGCTCGAACGCGGATACGACGTTCACCTCAAGGGCAGCAACATCCGCGTCCTCGCCACCACCGTTGACAGTGAGAACAATGAGAACATCGAGCTTGTCGCTGAGAAGGCAAAAGCCGGATACACAACAGGTTACGCCGATCCTGAATACATCAAGGTGCTTCCGACCTTCCAGTTGCCGTTCCTCTCAAAGGAAAGGAAATACCGTACCTTCCAGATCAGCGGCGACTCAATGCTGCCAATTCCAGACAAGTCTTACGTCACCGGCGAGTATGTCGTTGACTGGCACAACATCCGCGACAACCAGGCATACATCGTACTGACTATGGACGATGGCATCGTTTTCAAAATCGTTGAAAACCATCTCGAACAAGGCTTCCTCACAATGCACTCGCTGAATCCACTTTACAGCAACTTCGACATCCCCGTGAGCGAAGTGAAAGAAGTATGGAGATTCGTGCATTACATCAGTTCACAAATACCTGAAAACAAGAATATTCCAAGAGAGCAACAACTGCTCGACACAATTAACGACCTGAAAAAAGAAGTCAAAGAGATACAACTAAAATTAAATCTGAATTAAAAGTCACCATAAGAATGAAAAAGTCTATACTTACAATAGTCATATTATTTATCGGATTAATCGCTTTTTCGCAAGAGACAGGCATCATCCCAAAACCGCAACAGATTGAATATCAAAAAGGTTACTTCGCATGGAGTTCTGATCAGTTAAAAAACGAGAAACGTATCAAGACAAAACTCGTCAAAAGCATTCCCGCGAAGGAAAACGAGAGACAAGCTTACATCATTAAGATAACACCGAGGAAGATAGTTCTTCAGGCGACGACAGAACAAGGTTTGTTTTACGCCCGGCAAAGTCTTAACCAAATCATTAAATATCAAAATGTTACCACAAGCAAATCAGAATTTGAGATTCCATGCATGACAATTACCGACTGGCCTGCGCTCGAATATCGCGGTTGGATGGATGACGTAAGCAGAGGCCCGATTCCGACTGTTGACTTCATAAAAAAAGAAATACGGACGCTCGCTTCATACAAGATGAACTTCTTCCAGCTTTACACCGAGCATGTCTTCAAACTTGAAAGTCATCCCGACATCGCACCTGCCGACGGGCTTACAGCACAGGAAATCAAAGAGTTGACGGAATACGCAAAACAGTATCACGTCGAGTTCATGGGCAACCAGCAATGTTTTGCCCATGCTGAAAAGACGCTCATGATCCAGCATTATTATGATGAAATAGGCGACACAAAAAACAACTTTGATCCTTCAAATCCAAAGACTTACAAGTTTTTGGAAGACGTTTTCAGCGAAGTCGCACCAGCATACGAATCAGGATATTTCAACATCAACTGCGATGAGACTGAAGGACTTGGTTCGGGAAAAGCGAAGGAATATGTCGAAAAGACCGGCAAAGACAAGGCTTATTGCGAACATATCAACAAAGTGTGTGACATCTTGAATAGACACGGCAAGACCGTCATGATGTGGGGCGACATCATCGCAAAGAACCCGTCGATGATTGACAAACTGCCTGAAAACGTGCAGTTCGTGGTCTGGAGCTACGGCGCAAGCGACAGTTTCACGGAGATGTTACGGCCTTTCAAAGAATCAGGACACACATTCTGGGTCGCAACAGGCGCAAACTGCTGGAATACGGTCTTTCCTGATATTCAGACGTATATGAAAAATATAGCCAACTTTGCACGCGATGCCTACGCAAGCGGCGCGAAAGGCCTGATGAACACCGCATGGGACGACTACGGTGAATCGATGTTCTCAAGCACATGGCATTCAATGATTTGGGCAGCAGAGACAGCTTGGCATCCTAAAACCGGATTGGAATATGAAGACGATTTTAACAAACTATTTGAAATTCAATATTTTAATAAAAAGACAGAGAACAACGAAGCTGTTGCAGCATTCTACAACCTCAACGAGATAAACATGACTTTCGACGAACTTGACAAACCGCTGCTTGAGTTTTACCCTGACCAGGTCAGCAAAGAAAACATCTCGAAATTCGTGTCAATAAAAGATAAAAGCTACAATATTTATAAAAACATCTCAGAACTTATTAGTGACAAGAATCACGATGATGACATTCTGCGTTGCGCTCTTACCGCATCGTTCAGAATTTATGTTACGGAATGCAAGAACATCTTGAAGGCACAGATTTTCAACACGTTACAAGATCCTTGCGTTGAAAACGCCAACGAAACAAAAAAAGCGATGGCTGACTTTTGCGAAAAACTTATTGCTTTAAAAAATATGACATGCCAGCTTTGGGACACGGAAAGCCGCGCCTATTCACGTGACATCGTGGAGGCACGTTTTGACAAAATCATCCAAGACATCAATGACACCGACAAGAAAGTGTTTATAAGCAACGAGTTACAAGATGGGACACCTGTCATCTCTTTGAAAACCATCTTCAACGACAAGAACATATATTACACGACCGACGGCAGCGAGCCGGACTGGAACTCGCAACTTTACACCAGACCCTTTGCCATCAGCAATTCGTGTGTCGTAAAAGCGATAAGTTATGATGAGAACGGCGGCAGTGTCGTTTCAGAGCGGACCATCTTGTATCACAAAGGTATAGGGCATTTGAAGAGATTGAACAGCCCGGCGGGGAATTATCGCCCTGAATATTCCGGCGGTGGTGACGATGCCCTCCTGAACGGAGTGACCGGCAGCAACAACTACAAAGACGGCAATTGGCAGGGATTCTACGGCTGCAACGCCGACATTGAACTTGACTTCGGCAAAGCGGAAGTTGTCAATTCGCTGACAATCAATTTCCTGACTAACCCGTTCGACTGGATCATGATGCCGGCAAAAGTGACAGTCTATGCCTTTCCTGTTGATGCCACACCTGACATGCCCGACACATGGGTCAAGACGTTCACTTTCAACGACAAAGTGCCGATGTCAGGCAACAACATATTCACCAAGACATTGAATCTCAAAGGAGTTAAAACCAGACATCTGCGGGTAACGATAGAAAACCCGGGAGTGCTTCCTGCCGGAACGCCAGGTGCAGGCAACGACTCTTGGATCTTCATGGATGAGATCATCGTGGAGTGACACCACAATTACACAAACGTTTTGTCCCGCAGATTCGCGGACTGAACGCAGATTTTTTACATCCGCGAAAAAACCACGAAATCAGCGGGACAAAATGAAACGCAAATCTTCATCATGCGCCTGCCTATAGCAGTTAATATCTACAGCACATTCATGAAGTCAGTAATCGCGTCATCCAACATCTTCTCAATGTTGACGCGCATCTCTGTGCGTTTCGCTTTCTTCGTCGCTTCTAGCATCTGATTGATAATACGCAGCTCGTCGCGAATCTCCTCCGAGTAATACTCGATGAATCTCGGTTCAAGCGACTTGTAATACTCAAGGTTCTCCATCGCATTGGCGACCATCTTGTTCACCATCTCGTCACCTTTCTCAACCGCGCCGGCTGAATAGTAGATGTCGGGATAATACGCCATGTAAATGTCGAACGGTATCTTTTCGTCGGGGAAGAAATACAGACATTTGTCGAGTGTCTCTACCGCCTTCTCATTTTGCCCATCGTTGACAAGAGCCTGTGCGAGACGCATATACGCCTGCTTGACAAACAAAATGTTACGCGTGCTTTCCGGATCGATAGTGACATCTGGGTCGTTGAGGTTGCCCCAATTGGCCTTGTTGACGAGAAGGTCGTATGAGCCATCGATGTACACACCGCCCGCACCTTTATAATACTCCTTCGCGAGGACAGGCATGAAACGGTATGACGGACCTTCCTGATGCAGGTACCTGTCGATGCCGAGTATGTCGGCGATGTCGCTCAAGCTCGTGAAATACACGACTCTCGACCAGTCGTTGGTGGCCATAAAGTCGAGAAGCATCAGCTCGTTCTTGTAGATGGCGTATGTCTTCGAAGGTATCGTCCACACAATCTCATCAACAATGTCATCTTTCATGTTCTCAGGCACAATGCCGTTAGCGATGACTTTCTCCTTATCGACTGTCAGTTTCAGTTTCCTTGTCGGAAGATAATTGTATTTGTTTCCGTTCATGTCGGTGACCTTGGTGCGCGGGTTGTCGCTCTTGATGAAGTCGATGACATCCTTAAGCTCGACAGGACCATCCAAAACCTCCTGGATGACAATCTGCTCATTGACGCCATTGTCGTATTGGCTCGGTGTCAGCGAGAGCGGCATCCTCTCCGATTTGTAGGTCTTGCGTCCCATCTGATGGACATACCAATAGCCCGATGAAAGCATGAAGTTGCAGACTCGGACGTCGGTGCGGTAGTCTTCAACCTCCTGAACGTACCAGAGCGGGAAGGTGTCGTTGTCGCCACGGGTGAAAATCACTGCATTTTCCGGCAGTTCGGTGAGATAATTCATGCCCCAGTCGCGTGCCGAGGTCTTGCCTGCACGGTTGTGTCCCTCCCAGCCTTGCGCTGCCATCAAGACAGGCACGCCGAGACAGAGTATTGACACAACTGCTGTCGCAACTTTCTTATTATTAACAACTTTCTGAAGCAGATCAAGAAGTCCGAGCACACCGAAGCCAATCCATATCGCGAAAGCATAGAACGAGCCGGCGTATGAATAGTCGCGTTCACGCGGCTGGTACGGGGTCTGGTTAAGATACATGATGATGGCGATGCCTGTCATGAAGAAAAGCAGGAACACCACCCAACAGTTCTTCGGGTCGTGCTTTATCTGGAAGAACAAACCGATGAGGCCAAGAATCAACGGCAGGAAATAATATTCGGCGCGTGACGTGCTTTGCATGCTTCTCGGCAGGTTATCCTGACGTCCGAGCCGCGCGTTGTCGATGAAGTCGATGCCGCATACCCAGTTGCCGTTCTCAATCTCACCCTGTCCTTGAGTGTCGTTCTGTTTACCAACAAAGTTCCACATGAAGTAACGCCAGTACATCCATCCACATTGATAGTCAATGAAATACTTCAGGTTCTGTCCGAATGTCGGGACAAGCACGCGTTCTTTCGTGCCGCTTGGTGTCATCTGCGTCGTGACTCGCATTTTCGACTTGTCGATATACCTTTCGTAAATATTCTTGTACTGCGTCTTAGACCCGTTCCACATACGTGGGAACAGAGTCATCGCATTCTCGTCATACACCGGCTTACCCTGATTCTCGGCGACAACCACATACTTGCCGCTTTTCTGGTCTTTCGCGTAGATAGGCGTGCCCTTTCCCATGTCATAATATTTGGCAGTGTAATAAGGACCGTAAATGATAGGCCAACTGCCATACTGCTCACGTTTCAGGTACGAAAGCATCGAGATGGCATCTTTGGGTTCGTTTTCATTAATAGGTGTATTTGCGTTTGCGCGAATCACAAGCATGAAGAACGACGAATAGCCGATCATGATGAACATGAAACAGAGAACAGCTGTGTTCAGCACTACACGGTTCTTCTTTGCCGTAATCCATAAACCCCATATTATCAATGAGATGACAAGTACGAAATAGATTATCGTGCCGGCATTGAACGGAAGTCCTATCGTGTTCACGAAGAAAAGCTCAAATTTTCCGGCAAGGGAAACAATCGCAGGAATGAGAAGCACCTGTATGAATCCGACGAGTGCCACCGCGATGACCCCTGACCAGAAGAAACCTTTCCACGAAAACTTGTATTTTTTGAAATACACTACATACACGATTGCCGGGATTGCGAGCAGGTTCAGGAGGTGAACGCCTATCGACAGTCCTATGATGTATGCTATGAATATTATCCAGCGCCAATGCCGTTCAGTATCAGCGGATTCCTCCCATTTCAGGATTGCCCAGAACGTTATCGCAGTGAGAAACGACGACATCGCATACACCTCACCTTCTACGGCGTTGAACCAGAACGAATCGGTGAATGTGTAAGCCAATGCTCCGACCGCAGCGGCTGCCACCACGCCTATCTGGTTGACTCTCGGCGAGTTGTCGCCGTCTTTCATCCAAATCTTCTTCGCAAGCATCGAGATCGTCAGATACAGGAAGAAAATCGTGAAACTGCTGCAAAGACACGACATTATGTTTATCATCATAGCCACTTTCGTGACATCACCGAAGGCAAAAAGCGAGAAGAATCTGCCTATCAACTGAAAAAGAGGTGCTCCTGGCGGATGCCCCACCTGCAACTTAAATGCTGTTGAAATGTACTCACCGCAGTCCCACCAACTTACAGTCGGCTCCATGGTGAGGAAATAGACGATGGTTGCCATCAGAAAGACGCACCACGCCACAATGTTGTTTAACTTCTTGAAACTCATCTGTTTTAGTTTATAAAGTTTGAAAGTTTATAAAGTAAAAAAGTACTTTGTTCACATTCCATATAGGAGTTGCAAAGGTAATGTTTTTTCAAAAGCAAATGCAGATTTTTTGAAATTATTGCGTTTTGCAAAAAATTTTGATCAGAATCATCAACATATAAAAAAAATTAGTACTTTTGCAGCGCTTTTTGACAGAATGGTGTCGAGTGGTGTAATGGCAGCACTGCAGATTTTGGTTCTGCCTGTCAAGGTTCGAATCCTTGCTCGACAACATAAAACTAATCGAGAAGACCTGCTACAGGAGTAGTGGGTTTTTTTATTGTAATGCGACATGATAACCAAGGAACAAATCATCAGTTTGGCCGGAGAGGCCTTGAAAGACACCGACCGTTACGTAGTGAATGTAACAGTCAGCAGCGACAATGTCATTGATGTTTACATCGACTCTGACACTTCGGTGACCATCGATGACTGTGTTGAGGCGAGCCAATACATTGAGAGCCATCTCGACAGGGATGCCGAGGATTTTGAACTCAGCGTGTCATCGGCTGGCATCGACGAACCGTTGCTCGTTGTGCGGCAGTACGGCAAGTACATCGGACAGAATCTTTTCATCACCAAGAACGATGGAGTAAAGAAGATGTACAGACTTGTGAGTTTCAACGAGTTGCAGCTTGAGGTGCAGGAGGCTGAGGCGAAGCTATACGGCAAGCTGACAAAGGTCGTATATCATGACAATGAGACAATTAAGACAGCAGACATTAAAGAAATAAGACCATACATAAAATTCTAAGAAATGGATACATTGAATTTAATCGACACCTTCTCCGAATTCAAGGAGTTCAAGAACATCGACCGCGAAGCCATGATGCGCATTCTGAGCGATGTGTTCAAGGCGATGCTCGCCAAGAAATACGGCAGCGACGAGTTTTTCGACATCATCGTGAACATCGACAAGGGCGACCTTGAGATATATCACAACCGCACCGTCGTGGAAGACGGCAAAGTCGAAGACGACCTCGCGGAAATCGCCTATTCCGACGCCATCAAGATCGAGCCAGACTTTGAGGTTGGCGACGAAGTGACAGAGATCACGAACTACCATGAATTTGGCCGCCGCGAGATTTTGGCGATCCGCCAGAACCTCCAGACCAAGATTCAGGAATATGAGAAGGAGAACATCTACCTGAAATACAAGGACAAAGTCGGTGAGATCATCAACGCCGAGGTCGCACAGGCATGGCGCAAGGAAATCATCGTCGTTGACGAAGAAGGCATCGAGCTGGTCCTGCCGAAAATCGAACAGATCCCTGCCGACGTATATAAGAAAGGTGACCCTATCCGCGCAATCGTGAAGTCGGTTGAAAACAAGAACGGCTCGCCGGTCATCACACTGTCGAGGACATCAGAGATATTCTTGCAGAGACTGTTCGAGCAGGAAGTCCCGGAGGTGAGCGACGGCCTCATCACCATCCGTAAGATTGTCCGCGAGCCAGGTCAGAGAGCCAAGATTGCCGTCGAGTCATACGACGACAGAATCGATCCGGTCGGCGCATGCGTCGGCATGAAAGGCTCACGCATCCACGGCATCGTGAGAGAACTGCACAACGAGAACATCGATGTCATCAACTACACTAACAAGCCAGACCTGTTCATCACCAGAGCCTTGAGTCCGGCGAAGATCACTTCCATCGTCCTCCACGACGCGAAGAAACTCGCCGAGGTATATATGGAAAACGACCAGGTGAGCCTCGCCATCGGCAAGGGCGGCTACAACATCAAACTCGCAGGCCGTCTCACAGGCTACGACATCGACGTCTATCGTAACTCTGATGGAGTTGACATGGAAGACGACGTTGACCTCAACGAATTTGCCGATGAAATCGACGGCTGGATCATCGAGTCGCTCAGAAACATGGGTTGCGACACAGCCAAGAACGTACTCGCTTACACTCCGGAAGAGGTCGCCACACGCGCTGATCTCGAGATCGAGACAGTACAGGACGTGTTCAAGATCCTCGAGGCAGAGTTTGCCGATGACTAAAATCATCACAACATAATGAAAAACAATAGCTAAGGTTGAAAAAGATTTAGTACAAACTTAAAAGAATTTCTATGTCCGAAGAAAAAAGCATCAGATTATCAAAAGCCGCCAAGGAGTTTAACGTAGGCGCATCGACAATTGTGGAATTTCTCGCGAAGAAAGGTCATGCCGTTGATTCGTCACCGAACACCAAACTCACAGCGGAGCAATATGCCTTGGTGGTGAAGGAATACCAGGGCGAGAAAGAAGTCAAGAAAAACGCCGACCAGCTAAGCAACATGATCTTCAAGGGCGAGACAATCACCGTTGGCAAAAAAGGGAAAGAGAAGGTGACAGCTGATGAAGATGACAGCGACAAGGTTGTCACCATCAAGACCAACACCATCCCTGTAAACGAGGAGAAACCTGCCCCGAAAGAAGAACCGGCAGTTGCTGAAGTGAAGAAAGAGCCTGTCGTCGAGACACCAGTTGTGACAGTGAAAGCCGAGCCGAAAGCAGAAGTTAAAGATGAGGCAAAAGCCGAGCCGAAAGTTGAAGCAAAGGCTGAGGTGAAAGCCGAACCTGAACCGGTGAAACCCGTCGTCGAAATGAAAGAAAAGCCACAGACGGAGAAGACGAAGCAGGACACAGCTCCCGAAGCGGTGAGACTGAACGTCGTCGGCAAGATTGACCTTCCTGATGAAAAGAAAGCCAATAGTAACAAAGGTAACGGACAACCTAAAAACGAAGGCAAGAAAACAGAGAGCCATCAGGAGCAGAAACCTGCACAGCAGCAGAAGCCTGCCAAGCCGCAGCATGAGCCTGCCCAGCAGAAACCGATGCAGCCGCAGAAACCAGCCCAGACCGCAACTGTTGACCCGAAAGTTCAGGCAGCCCAAGCCGCCAACACTGACAACCCTGTCAATTTCATTCCAACAAAAGTCAAGAAACTTGAAGGGCCAAAGATCCTCGACAAGATCGAGCTTCCGTCGGAACGTAAGCCGAAAGGCAAGCAGCCTGTCGCATCATCAGGTGATGACAAATTCTCAAAGGACAAGAAGAAAAAACGCAAACGCATAGGTAACAGCCCTGTCAACCCTAACGAGATTGTCGGTCAGGACAAGCAGAAAGACAACCGTCAGGGCGGGAAGCCACAGGGACAAGGCGGCAAACCGCAAGGTCAGGGTGGGAAGCCACAGGGACAGGGCGGCAAACCGGGCAAAGACCGCGACCGCTTCAAGAAAGGCAAACAGCCTATCGTAGAAGAGAAGACAGAACTCACCGACGAGGAGATCAAGAACCAGATAAAGGAAACTCTGGCCCGTCTGAGCCCTCTCGGAAAGTCAAAGACGTCGAAACACCGCCGTGAGAAACGTCAGAACATCCAAAACGAGCTTGAGGAGGAAAGAATGCATGAAATGGAGGAAAAGAAGATCCTCAAAGTCACAGAGTTCGTCACAGCCAACGAGTTGGCGACAATGATGAACATCCCTGTGACCAAAGTCATCGCCACATGCATGAATCTCGGCATGTTCGTCTCCATCAACCAGCGTCTTGATGCCGAAGTGCTTCAGGTGGTGGCGGAGGAGTTCGGCTTCAGCATTGAGTTCACAAGCATCGACGTTCAGGAAGCCATCGCCGAGAGCGACGAGCCTGACAATCCGGAAGACCTCGTGCCGAGAGCACCTGTCGTCACCGTCATGGGTCACGTTGACCACGGCAAGACCAAGCTCCTTGACTTCATCCGCAGTACCAACGTGGTGGCAGGAGAAGCCGGCGGCATCACACAGCATATCGGTGCTTACGAGGTGAAGACCGCATCAGGCAAGAAAGTGACGTTCCTCGACACCCCTGGTCACGAGGCGTTCACCGCAATGCGTGCCCGTGGCGCCAAGATCACCGACGTCGCCATCATCGTCATCGCAGCCGATGACAACGTGATGCCTCAGACAATCGAAGCAATCAACCACGCACATGCAGCCAACGTGCCTATTGTCTTTGCAATCAATAAGATAGATAAGCCAACCGCTGACCCGCAGAAGATTTACCGTCAGCTCGCCGACATGAACATCCTCGTTGAGGAATGGGGCGGCAAGGTGCAGTCACAGGAGATCTCCGCAAAGCAAGGCATCGGCGTTGACGAGCTTCTCGAAAAAGTGCTTCTCGAAGCAGAGATGCTCGAACTCAAAGGCAACCCTAACCGTTTAGCGAAAGGCACAATCATAGAGTCGGCACTCGACAAAGGCCGCGGCTATGTGGCGAAACTCCTCGTTCAGGAGGGCACATTGCGTGTCGGCGACATGGTACTCGCCGGAACGACATACGGCAAGGTCAAAGCCATGTTCAACGAGCGTAACCAAGCCCTCAAAGAGGCAGGCCCGTCAACACCATTGTTGCTGCTGGGTCTCAACGGAGCACCTCAGGCCGGTGACAACTTCAACGTCATGACCGATGAGCGCGAGGTGAAGACGATAGCAAGCCGCCGTATGCAGCTGCAACGCGAGCAGGGCATCCGCACACAGAAACATATCACATTGGATGAGATCGGCCGCCGTATCGCCATAGGCGACTTCAAGGAACTCAACATCATCGTCAAGGCTGACGTTGACGGCTCCGTCGAAGCTCTGTCCGACTCGTTGCTGAAACTCTCCACAGAAGAGGTGCAGGTCAACATCATCCACAAGTCGGTCGGTGCCATCAGCGAGGCCGACATCATGCTGGCCTCAGCGTCTAACGCCGTCATCGTGGGCTTCAACGTGCGTCCGACGATGCAGGCGCGTAAGATCGCTGAACGCGAACAGATCGACATCCGACTGTACTCCATCATCTACACCGCCATCGAAGAAATCAAGTCAGCTATCGAAGGCATGCTCGCCCCTGAGATTCAGGAGGTTGTCACTTGCAACATCGAGATCCGCGAGGTGTTCCACATCAGCAAGGTCGGAAACATCGCCGGTTGTATGGTCCTCGACGGTAAGGTCAACCGACAGACGAAGATCCGCCTTATCCGCGACGGCATCGTGGTTCACACAGGCGCACTCGGCTCACTGAAACGTTTCAAAGACGACGTCAAAGAAGTCAGCGCAGGTTTCGAATGCGGCCTTAACATCGAGAACTTCAACGACATCAAGGTCGGAGACATCATCGAGGGATACCAGGAAAAAGAAGTTTCAAGGAAGTTATAATTATAACTTAAATATCAGAAAGTCTGGCGCATGAAGGTTTTCGTGCGCCAGACTTGGTTTTATACATTAAGGTCGGTTTGTTTGACTGCAGTTTAAGAAATTTCCAAGACTAAATCTTCCCCAACACCTTGACAATCTGCTCACCCAGACCTATCGTGTAGCCCTGAATCACAAACACTACCTCGTTGTTGGAATTGGCGATGAGGAAAATCGGAAGACTCCTGTTTTGAAGTTTCATGTTTGAAACGGCTTCCGAAAACATCGTGCCGTTTTCAACCCCAAACGTGATATTTGACGGCAAATCATTGAAATTCTTCAACTTAAAGTTATTCAAACTTTCTTCATCCTGAAAAACAAAAATCAAGCTTCCACCCCACTCCTCGAATTTTTCTTTCAAGATTGAGATGTCCTGCATGGCGTGAGTGGTCGGCTCGCTGCCGCCGTCAAGAAGACCGAGGACGTAGAAACTGCGTCCAGCGATTTGAAGCAGGCTCTTATCCTCTTGAGAATCAACAGGCATGAAACGATTTTCAGAATTGAAGTTGCCAATAACCTGAACACCGTCAACAGGTTCGCGCATGATGAGTTCAACTGCCGTGGTCTTTCCGCTTTCAATATTGAAGAAAACGTTGTGATTCAACACGCTGCCATCGGCGAGACGCGTGCCGGAAATCATCACATAATAACCGGCATCGAGTTCAATGCCGCCGGACTCCATCAGCTGCGAATACAGAATTCCGACATCCATGCCAGGGTCTTTGTCATCGTAAGCCAGCAGATCGAAAGTGTTTCCGTTGAATTTCTTAATCGTGAAATGTGAATAATATCTCGGATCAGGCATGTTTTGCGTAGGACTGTAATCAATCACCAGCGTGCCTTTCTCGACTGCCGGTTGTTCTTCCTTCGCCTCAAAATCAACATCAAGCCATTGATTTTCAAAATACTGAACCTTTCCCGTAACAGGATCAATCCTTGACGGAATGCCTGCGCTGCGTGCCATCGCCACAAAGAAAATGTCGCGGGAATGCGAGTCGGCGACACGCGACCTCAACACGCCTGTCGGAAGCATCGGGATACTGCGGACGTTCAGGTCATCGCGAACTTCTATGTTGTTTTTCACCCAATCGACAATCAGTTGAGGATTTGCGCGGTAATAATTCATTGAGACAAGCTCTGCGACAGCACCTTCCGGAAGGTCGGCTGCACCGCTCAACTGGTACACAAGCTGCTGCTTGTACGGACGAATCATCTCATTCGAAACGCGCGGATTATAAACATATTCGTTGAACATATCATCCGTCAAACCACAATTATCAGCAATCAAGACACGGTGCGAGAAATTGTCTTTCAAGACATCGAGTGTGACATCACGAAGGTCTTTGTCGCTTATCATTTTCAACAGATCCCAAGCGTACCGCTCACCGCCATAGAGTCTCGAATAATCAACGAAATCCTTGATTGTCTGGTAGTTGCCCCAAGTCTTTGTCATGATTTCCTTATCGTAGTCACCCTTATTCTGGGCTTCAATGCACTTTGCAATGTAAGCATTCCTTATCGAATCTTCATAAACACCACGGCGGTTGTTTTCATCGCGCATCTCCTTAGAGACCTCCGGGATACGCGCTTTCTCCGCAGGAGGAACAATGTCAAAAGCCTCTTCATAATCAACATTTTCCGCCTGTTTAATTGTGATTGTCACGTCATCAGCATCGCCGATTTTCACGACTTCGTAGCCATATTTTCCATCTTTTGAAGCATAAATCATCATGGTTCCGAGACCGGCGGTCATCCATGTATCGCCATTTTCGTCGGTGGTTTTTGAAGCAACGGTGCAGAACTCGGCGTAGTTGTAAATCTTGAAATCGACGTTTGCACCAGCTACCGCATCACCTTCATTGTCAACAACTTTAACATCCAGCTTCGCTGTCTCGGCATAATTATTAACGACGTTGATTTCAGTATGGTTTGATGTCCGCTCTATGACTTCCTCAGGGCCGTAGTATCTGCCGAACACCCTTGTATGTAACAGCAGGCATCGTGATGCGGGTGCGTTGAACCAGCCCAGATCGAGCACCGGCTCCGGTTCGCAGGCACCGAGGAAATGCCACTCGCCGTCAACCCAGGCCTCTACCCATGCGTGGTTGTCGTCGCAATGCGCCCAGCGCGGCGTATAGACCTGCCTTGCCGGAATGCACACAGAGCGCAATGCAGCAACCAGAAACGTCGATTCCTCGCCACAGCGTCCCCATGAAGTCTTCACCGTAGCCAATGGCGAACTCGTCCTTGAATCCGAACCTTTGTAGTTCGCCTTCTCATGACACCAGTGGTTCACCTCAAGAACCGCATCATACATCGACAGGTTTTTCACTCTGTCTTTCAACTCTTCATAAAACACAAAACGCGAATCATCGAGGTTTTCATTGTTGACCCTCACCGGCACCACGAAGTGATTGAACTCACGTTCAGGCACTTGCATACCCCACGGCATCTCATCCTTCGCCCTGAACGAAGCGTTGATGTTCCTGCGGAAATAATCACCGTCATAATCCGTGACATCGCACAAAGGCATGTAGGCATACATGAATTCCAAAGCTTCACGCTCTTTTCCGGCAAGGTCTTCATTAAAAACGGCAAACAAATCACCATTCGGCATCGCAGACATCTTTTCCTGCAAATCGCGCTGAACGTCAGCACGTTGCGATTCGTCAGAAATGAAATGCTGTTCTTTTGAACATGATGTCACGAAAAATACCGCAACGATTAATGTAATGATTTTTTTGATGTGTCCCATGATTTTCATTTAATACGGCAAAGACGTGGCAAGCCACGTCTCTACACCTGTTTCCTAATTTACTAATAACCTGATTACCTATAAATATTGGCATTTCTGTCCGGCGAATACGACACGAACTTCACCGGCACGCCAACTTTCTTCTCGATATACCTGATGTATTCTTCGAGTTTTTCAGGGATGTTCCTGTCAATTTCGCAGTTCCAGCCCGGAAGTGTCTCATACACAGGTTTCATCGTCTCAGTGCAGGCTTCAAACGGCAGATAGTCAATGACTTTGCCGTCATATTCGTAGCCGATGCAGACTTTAATCTCCTTAATATCATTCATAACGTCCGACTTCATCATCATCAGGTCGGTTACGCCGCTCATCATGCAGGCGTATTTGAGAGCCGGGATGTCGAGCCAGCCTGTACGACGCGGGCGGCCTGTCGTTGCACCAAACTCATGTCCGTTTCTGCGGAGCTGCTCACCCGTCTCATCAAACAATTCTGTCGGGAACGGGCCTGTTCCCACGCGGGTGCAGTAGGCCTTGAAAATGCCATAAACCTTGCCTACTCTTGACGGAGCGATGCCGAGACCGGAGCATACACCCGCCGCCATTGTCGATGACGACGTGACGAAAGGATAGCTTCCGAAATCGACATCAAGCATTGAGCCTTGTGCGCCTTCCGCGAGGATTTTCTTTCCCTCATCAAGAGCCTTGTTGATATAATATTCACTCTCAACGACTTGAAATTTCTTCATAAACTCAATCGCGTCGAACCATACTTTCTCGTATTCCCCGAAAGTCATTCCGTCGAGGGTCAAGGTGTTGATGTCGAAGTCGAGGTTTTTTATTTCCTGAAGATGACGTGCCTTGAGGTTCTCGTAGCGGTTTCTGAAATCCGGTGACATGATGTCGCCGATGCGCAGTCCGCGGCGTGCTGTCTTGTCGGTGTATGTCGGTCCGATGCCTTTCAATGTCGAGCCGATTTTCATCTTGCCGAGTGCTTTTTCATTTGCGGCATCGAGCGCGCGGTGAGTCGGGACTATGAGATGTGTGCGTGACGAGATGAGGAGTCTGTCAGCGACATCAACTCCAGCAGCCGTCAAACCGTCAACTTCATCTTTGAAGATCTTCGCATCAACGATGGCACCGTTACCTATCACATTGATACACTTATCGTTGAAAATACCTGAAGGAATTGTATGAAGCACAAATTTCTTGCCGTCAAACTCGATGGTGTGTCCGGCATTCGGGCCACCCTGGAAGCGGCACACGATGTCATAATTGGGTGTCAATGCATCGACGACTTTACCTTTACCTTCGTCTCCCCATTGCAAACCAAGAAGCAAATCCAATTTTGCCATAT
>JAKSMZ010000169.1 GCA_024400355.1 Bacteroidales bacterium | reverse complement strand
CATTAGCCATTAGTTGTTAGCCATTAGCCATTAGCATTAGTTGTTAGTTTTGGATTAATTGTTCATCAGGTATTCGTAGTCAAACCGGTAAAATACCATTTCATAGCCTTCGTCTTCGTACATGCACTCCTCGACGTAGAGGCCGATGGTGTTGTCGGGAAGCACGCAGAGCGACGAGTAGGCCGAGAAATACGGCACGATGATTTTCTTGTGCGACCACGTCTTCCCTTCATCTTCAGATACATATACCGCGACGTTCTCGCGTCTGTCGCTTGCGGGCAGTGAATGCAGCAGCACGCGTTTCCCGTTGATATGATAAGGTATGATGTCGCCGTTGCACGCCGGTCCGACGAGGTCTGTCCATTCGGCAACGGTGTCGTTCCATGTCACGCCGCCGTCATGCGAGATGTTGTACCAGCGGTTTCCCTGATGGCGCATGCTCATCAGGATGTCGCCGTTCGCAAGCTCTACCACCTTTGCCTCGTCGCCGCCGACGGAAGCGCGGCCGGAGACGTTCCATGTCACGCCGTTGTCATCGGAATAGACCACGTAATTGGTGGCCACCCACTCGGCACTTTCATGCACTGCCGCAACGAACATTATCCTTCCGGTGCTTGTGAGCAGACCGTTGCCGGAGGCGCAGAACGAGCCGCGCCAATGACGGCGTATGCTGTCGTTGCAGTCTTTCCCGAAGATGAAGTGTGTGATGTCTTCCGGCTCGGTCCATGTGCGGCCGCCGTCATAACTCATTGATTTGTACGTGCGGTTGGAGTGTGTCGGTGTCGATTGCCAGAACCCCACGCCACCGACGAACACGCTGATGAGACCGTTCGGGTCGTTGGTGAGAGCCACTGCCGCGTCGCCGAAGCCGTGTTTGCGTCCGGTGCCTTCAGCCACGGTGACAGGCTCGCTCCATGTCGCACCCATGTCGTCGCTGTAGCGGCACACCACGTCGATGTCCTGCGGCAGGTCGAGGTCGTTGCACTTGCGCTTGTCGGTCAGGGTCACGAGAGTGCCGTCCTTCGCGGTGATCACCGCCGGAATGCGGTAGTTCTGCGAGTTGTAGTTGCCCGAACGGAACAGCGTCGTCCTCATGTATAACGGTTCGTTTCTGCATCCCGCCAAGGAAAACAGAACGAGTAAAATCAGAGTGAGTCTTTTCATTATTTTATGAATTTTGTTTAAAAATTGCAAAATTAAAAAAATGTTTGGTAACAATGTCTGAACAACACAATTTTTTATAAATTTGCCGCGTTTTTAAAACCAGCAAAAATTATTTTTGTTAGAATACAAAGAATTATTAATCAATTAAAATCACAACGATGAAAAGATTATTTTTAGCAATCGGCCTCGCAGCGTTCTTGATGACATCATGCTGCGACGGTCAGGGTAACAAAGAAAACAAAAAAGACGCAAAGTGCGAAGGCAACTGCAAGGACAAGAAAGAACAGTGCGACCATCATCACGGGCCTAAGTGCCATGAGATGACAGCTGAAGACAGAGCTGAGATTGAAGGCATCATCGACGCTTTCAAGGGTTGGGACAACCTCGACGAGGCTCAGAAGACAGCAGCTGTGGCGGTGGCAAAGGCACGCGTTGAGAAGTGCATGGCTAAGAAAGCCGAGATGGAAGCCGCTCATCAGGGCTGCAAGCATGAATGTGGCGAGAAACATGAAGGCCACAAATGCGAAGGCAATCACGAAGGCTGCAACCACGAAGGTCAGAAATGCGAAGGCAAACACGAAGGCTGCAACCA
>JAKSMZ010000168.1 GCA_024400355.1 Bacteroidales bacterium | reverse complement strand
AAGGTTTTTCAAACATCCTCACGAGTTCCTCCGGCGAAAGTCCGAGGTTTTGTATGGAAGCCCTGCAATCGGCGGCAAATTCACCGTCAGGGTAAAGTTCGAGATATTTCTCGTATGCGGCGCGAGCCTGTTCGTAATTGCTGAAACGCGTCTCATAGATGAACCCTTTCAGGAAAAGTGTTGTCGGTGTCTTCTGATAATCAGGATATTCCGTCAGCATTCTGTCGATGATGCCGATGGTCTTCTGAGGGTTATCGAAGTTCATCGAGACATTGACTGCCTTGAAGAGGTACTCCGCCGATGCCTGATTTTCAGGGTTTTGCGTCGCGAAAGCACAATACGCATCAACAAGCTGTTCGGCAGTCTGAGGTTCAACCGCCCCTTCCGTCGAGAACGCCTGTTTCTCGAGTTTCGCGATCTCGTCTGAAAGATTCTCGTTTGCGCAGCCGAAAAGCAACATGGCAACCGCCATTATTAACAAAGGTGTGATTTTTTTCATTTTTTCAGGTATTTAGGTGTTAGCTTATCGTTTACCTTTTTTCTTATTCGGGAAGATCATCTTGTAATCCACATCGACGCGGCCTTCGGAGATGTTGCGCAGTTTGTTTTTCAGCAGCATCTTGCGCATCGAGCTGAGGCGGTCAACATAGACCTTGCCTTCGAGATGGTCGTATTCATGCTGGATGACACGCGCCACGATGCCGGAGAAAGTTTCTTCGTGTTCCTCGAAGTTTTCATCCAAGTACCAGATCTTCACCATGCCCGGCCGTTCAACGTCTTCGCCCATGTCGGGGAGGCTGAGGCATCCTTCCTTGAAAATCCAAGGCTCGCCCGACAGCTCAATGATTTCGGCATTGATAAATACTTTCTTCACGCCCGCGCCTTCGGGATATTTCTCCTTGAAAGGGTCGCAGTCGATGACGAACAGACGTATCGACTTATTAACCTGCGGTGCGGCAAGGCCGACGCCCTCGGAGTGATACATCGTCTCGAACATGTCGGCAATGAGTTTCTGAATTTCAGGTGTATTCTCTTCAATATCCTCTGCCACGCGTTTCAGGACAGGGTGGCCGTATGCAACTACTGGTAAAATCATATTAGTTATCAGGTGTTTAGGTGTTTAAGTACTTAGGTGATTTAAGTTAATGGCTGATAAAATTCATGAACGACTGCAGGATCAGTGTTGCGCTGATGGTATCGACAAGTTCCTTGTTCTGCCGCTGTTTCCTGCTGAGTCCAGCGTCGAGCATCGCCTGATGCGCCATCACTGATGTGAAGCGTTCGTCATAGCGTTTTATTTCGATGTCGGGCAGTGTCTTTGCGAGTTGTTTCATGAACGGTTCGATATATTTCGCCGACTCCGAAGGGTTGTTGTGCATGTCTTTCGGTTCGCCGACGACGATGACATCAACCTGTTCGGTCTTGATATAATTCTGGATGAAAGCCATCAGCTCATGCGCCGGCACGTTTGCCAGGCCGTTGGCGATGATGCGCAGCGGGTCGGTCACGGCGATGCCGCAACGCTTTCTGCCATAATCAATTGCCATTATTCTTCCCATTTCAAAAAATTTTTGCAAAGATAGCGATTTTTAGTTTATAAAACTGGAAAGTTTATAAAGTTTATAAAGTGCGAAATCAGCGTTCAGATGCGGGGCGAAAAAATTTTTCAAAAAAAGTTGTACGTATTGAAAAAAGTTGTACTTTTGCAGCCGCAAACCCGATGGTAGATGTAGCTCAGCTGGTTAGAGTACCGGATTGTGGT
>JAKSMZ010000167.1 GCA_024400355.1 Bacteroidales bacterium | reverse complement strand
GGGATGCCGATGGTGATCACCATCGGGGCGATGAACGACAAAAAGTTTGATGCCGTACTCGAATACATCGCGCCGAAAGGCACACAGGAAAACGGCGCCGTCTTCTTCAATATGAAAGCTAAGATGTATGTACCTGAAGGCGTGCAACTTAGAGCCGGTTTCAGCGCCAACGCCGAAATAATCATCGAAAGCGAGAAAGACGCCGTCACCATCCCTGAACGCTGTGTGATTTACAAAAACGACAGCACCTTTGTATATAAGGACGATGTGAAAACCCCGATTGCCGTCGGCCTCTCCGATGGTGTCAACATCGTTGTGAAAGAAGGTCTTGAAGTGGGGGATAAGGTGAGAGGAAATGAGGTTGTAAAGTAGAAAGTTTGTAAAGTGCGTGGAGCGATGATGTTTCATAAAATATATATTAATTTTATTAACAAATAATAACCACTATAACCGCATAGCGGTTACATAATAATAGCGGTTACATATCAGTAACAACATGAAGAGATACCTTATTGTTATAACGATTCTTGCGTTTTCGTTTTCGGTGAAGGCGCAGCAGAAAGTCTGGACGCTCGGGCAGTGCATCGACTATGCCATGGAGCATAATGTCATGGTATTGCAGAGCAAGATGAATCAGGAGACTGCTGAATATCAACATAAAATGGCGCGTCATGCCTGGCTTCCGTCACTCAATGCCAGCGCGTCGGAGGGCTTCGGCTTCGGGATGTCGCCTTCGGCAAACGGCATCTATGTCCCGAACAACTCGTCTTCAACGTCGTTCGGCATCTCAATGGATATGCCTGTCTTCAGCGGATTGAACATCTATAACCGTCAGAAATCCAGCGACTTGAATCTCCAGGCCTCGGAGAAAGACCTCGAATCGGTGAAGTTCGACATAGAACTCGCCATCATGGGATATTATATGCAAGTGGTTTATAATAAAGAACTTAAAACGATTGCCGAGAAACAACTCGCCCTGACACAGGAACAACACGCCAAGACACAGGAACTCTTTGCCGTAGGGATGGTGGCGGAGTCGGATGTATATGAGAGCACAGCTCAGGTGGCGACAGCGAAATCTTCGTTGATTCAGGCTGATAACACCTTGATGCTCAGTCTTCTTGACTTGGCGCAAGCTCTTGATATTGACGATGTCGCCGGTTTCGATGTCGTGTCGCCGGAGAGTTTCACCGAAAAACAGGCTTTAGTTCTGCCGTCACAAGACGACACTTATAACCACGCACTCGTCAGCATTCCGAGGATGCAGGCGGAGAACCTGCGGCTTGAGAAGACCTATTACGACCTGAAATCGGTCAAGTCGGCGTGGTATCCGCAACTGAGCTTATATGCCGGTTTCTCCGACAATTATTACCGTTATTTCAACGGCAGCATCGCAAATGAGTCGTTCGGCGAACAGCTGAAAAACAACGGTCGCACAAGTGTCGGACTGCAACTCAACATCCCGATTTTCAACAGGATGCAGACGAAATACAATGTTGAGACGGCAAAGATTTCCATTAAGAATCAGGAACTTACAATTGACAACGAAGAGCTGAAACTGAAGAAGGAGATACAGCAGGCCTATTATAACGCACTCGCCGCCGAACAGAAATACGACGCTTCGCGTGAGAGTTACAACGCTGCTGAGATTGCTTACCGTTTCTCAAACGAAAGCTACACTGCCGGAAAAGCCACGCTGCTCGAACTCAACGAGAGCAAAAACCGCCTCTTCAAGTCGGAAAGCGAAATGCTCCAGGCAAAGTA
>JAKSMZ010000166.1 GCA_024400355.1 Bacteroidales bacterium | reverse complement strand
AGTTCAACCATCTTCGGGTCGGCGCAATAGTAAAGACCGAACAAGTCGGCGCGGGCTTCTTCGAGAGCTGAGTTGTACTCTTTCAACGAGTTAGGCTGCGTTGTCGGGAGCAGCTGACCTGAGCCGTGACCAAGGCATTCATGAAGGTCGGTGTGAACCACGTCAGCGATGCCACCGTATTTCTTACAGAGGTCGATCTCTTCCTGTGAATAGGCGAACTCAGCCAATGCGCTCTTCGGTGACTCGTTGGCGGCCTTGTCGTATGCGTCCATCAAGTTGGTGATTGTCACCGACTTAGAGCCGTAATCCTTACGGATCCAGTCGGCGTTCGGCAGGTTGATTCCGATCGGAGGCGCCGGGAAGCAGTCGCCCGCGAGTGTTGTGACGATGATGCCTTTCGCGCTCACGCCCTTGCATTCTTTCTTCTTGAAACGCGGGTCAACGGGTGAGTTGTCCTCGAACCACTGAGCGTTTCCGCTGATGAGTTCGGCGCGTTTCGTGGCTTCCATGTCCTTGAAATCAACGACAGCTTCCCACGTGGCCTTCATGCCCATCGGGTCGCCGTAGTCTTCGATGAAACCGTTCACGAAATCGACGGTAGAAATCGAATCCTGAACCCATGCAACGTTATAATCGTCCCATGTTTTCAGGTCGCCGGTCGTATAATAATTAATAAGGAGTTGCGTGTAGTTGCGCTGAATGTCGTTTTCCGCAACCTCGTTTGCCTTTTTCAGCCAATAGACAATCTGTTCGAGAGCCTTGCCGTAAAGACCGCCGACTTTGTAAACATCCTCGCTGATCTTTCCGTTTTCCTTCACGAGCTTTGAGTTCAAGCCGTAGGAAATAGGCTGTGCGTCATTCGGAACACGCTGATTGTCATAGAATTGCTCGACTTCTTCTTTAGAGATGTCGCCGTCATAGAAATTCACGCATGAGTTCTTGATGATGTCGGCCTCACCGCTGCGGCGCATCGCATAAAGGTCTTTGTCGAAGATGACAGGCGTGATGAACGTCAGGAAAGCATCGACGGTTTCGCCTTCAGCGAGAGGAAGCAGGTTGACATCTGAATTTTTCACAAGCTCCGCAAAATATTCCTGCGAAATCTCAGGGAAGAACTTGTCTTCAGCATAATGGTGATGAATGCCATTACTGAAGAAAATGCGTTTTGCATAAACCACAAAATTCTGATAGTCAGCACTTTGTTTGTCACCTTGGTAAGAGTTGAGGATGGCCTCAACCGTCTTGCGTACCGTGAGGTTGTACTTGAAGTTCTGGTCGGCGAGAATGTCGCGACCGCACTTGGCGGCCTCACCTAAATAATAAATGTACTCCTTCTGTTGCAGCGTCAGCTGATCCCATTCGGGAATCTGATAACGCATCACTTTCAAGTCGGCGAACTCGTCAACCAAATACCTGAAATCTTCCGACTCATTTTGGGCCGACTTGTTATCCTTTGGATTACAAGCAGTTAGCAGCCCTGCAATTCCTAAACACATAATTATTTTCTTCATTTTTAATTTTTTATAGAATGTGCAAAAATAAGCAATTTAACAGTTGAAAATCAATGTAAAATAAAATATTTTCATCATAACTAAATTTTTAGTTACATCATTTAAAATAAATTGTATCTTTGCAGCGTTAATTAAACAAAAAACTTGTGCAACTTGTGTTAAAAAAAATTGTAAGATATAAATAAGATGTGTAAAATGAAAGAACTAACAAAATCAGAAGAGCAGGTGATGCAGGTCATCTGGAAGATCGGGCAGGGATTCG
>JAKSMZ010000165.1 GCA_024400355.1 Bacteroidales bacterium | reverse complement strand
GTGTTAAAAAGACAATTTTAAAATGAAAAACTTTGATATAGAGGAAGTTCGGAAGCAGTTTCCGGTCTTAAACCAGAAAGTCTATGGCAGGCAGCTTGTCTATTTCGACAACGCCGCCACGACACAGAAGCCGCTTTGCGTCATCGAGCGCGAACGCGACTACTATCTGAACGAGAACTGCAACATCCACCGCGGCGTGCATTACCTCAGCCAGATGGCGACGGAAGCCTACGAGAATGCGAGGAAGACAGTGGCCGCCTTCATAAACGCCAGAAAATCAGAGGAGATAGTGTTCACGAGAGGCACGACGGAGTCGCTGAACCTTCTCGCCACATCGCTCGGACACCTGCTTATTAATAAAGGTGATAAAATCGTGGTCAGTGCGATGGAACATCACTCGAACATGGTGCCGTGGCAGCAGATGCTCATCCGCGAAGGCGGCGAGCTGCTCGTCATCAAGATGGACGAAAACGGTGTCCTCGACCTGAATCACTACGCCGAGCTTCTGAAACAGAGACCGAAAGTCGTGTCTATCACACACATTTCCAACACTTTGGCGACAGTCAATCCCGTCAAGGAGATGATCAGGATGGCACACGGATACGACATCCCGGTCATCGTTGACGGAGCGCAGTCGATGGCACACCAAGTCATTGACGTTCAAGACCTTGACTGTGATTTCTACGTCTTTTCCGGACATAAGATGTACGCCCCGATGGGCATCGGCGGACTCTACGGCAAGATGGAATGGCTCGAGAAGATGCCTCCGTATCAGTTCGGCGGCGAGATGGTTGACAAGGTCAGCTTTGAGAAGACGACATTCAACAAGGTGCCGTTCAAGTTTGAGGCCGGCACGCCGAATGTCGGGGCGGCGTTAGGTCTCGAAGCCGCGGTGAAATTCATCCAAAGCTTTGACAGACAAGAAGTTGAGCAGCATGAAGATATGCTTCTGAATTACGCCACGGAACAGCTCAAGAACATCGACGGGATCCGTTTCATCGGGCAGTCACCGAGGCGCAGCGGACTTGTTTCGTTTTTGGTTGACGGCATCCACCCTTACGACCTCGGAACCATCATCGACAAGATGGGCGTGGCGGTCAGGACGGGGCATCACTGCGCCGAGCCGGTGATGACGTTCTTCGGCATCCCCGGAACCGTAAGAGCCTCATTTGCAATGTATAACACAAAAGAAGAAATAGATATTTTCATCAAAGCCGTGGAAAAGGCCGCGATGATGCTGAAATAAATTGATGTGACTGCTTCGCTGATGTGTGGCCTGCGGCCAATGTGCGCAAAGCGACTTTATAAACTTTCAAACTTTATAAACTTTTAACTAAAACAATGACAATAAAAGAAATACAAGATTCGATAGTCGAAGATTTTTCGATGCTTGACGACTGGATGGACCGTTACTCGATGTTGATTGAGATGGGCAAGGAATGCCCGATGATCGACACGCAATACAGAAACGACGAACATCTCATAAACGGTTGTCAGTCAAGGGTTTGGCTGCACGCCGAAATAAAAGACGGAAAAATGTACTTCACCGCCGACAGCGATGCCGTCATCACCAAAGGCATCATTTATTTATTGATAAAGGTGTTTTCGGGACAGACGCCGGCCGACATCCTCGCCGCCGACATGAGCTTCCTCGACGAAATCGGGCTGAAGGAACACCTCTCCCCCACCCGTTCCAACGGACTGCTCAGCATGGTGAAACAGATGATGATTTATGCAAAAGCAGGTATTTAGGTGATTAGGTAATTAGGTAATCAGGTATTTAG
>JAKSMZ010000164.1 GCA_024400355.1 Bacteroidales bacterium | reverse complement strand
TATTTGTATTTTTACCAATTCAATTTGACAACAAGAATAAATACATAACAATATGAAATTCATTATACCAAGCGTTAAGCTTCTGAAGAGCCTGCAAGCCCTGAGCGGTGTCATCGGCTCAAAAAACAACCTGCCGATTTTGGATGACTTCCTCTTTCAGCAGACCGAAAACGGATTGAAAATCACGGTTTCCGACCTCGAAGTCACCATGAGCGTCGCCCTTCAGCCTGACATGATGGAAGGCACTGGCGAAGTGACCATTCCGGCCCGCATCCTCTTGGACATCATGAAGAACTTCCCGGATGTGCCGATTACCGTTTCCGTCAATCTCGACAATCTTGCCGTTGAACTCATCGCCGGCGAAGGCCGTTACAAACTGGCTGGCCACAAGAGCGACGAATTTCCAACGGTGCCTGCGATGGAAGACACCCAGATGTGGGAAATCCCTGCCGAGGCTTTGGCCGCCGGTTTCGAGAAGACCGTTTTCGCTACGGGTACCGATGAACTGCGTCCGATCATGTCGGGCGTGCTTTTGGAAATGAATGAAAACTATCTGACTTTTGTCGCTACCGATGCTCATAAATTGGTGCGTTACAGAAGATTGGACATCAAGTCGGACACTCCGGCATCGTTCATCATGCCAAAGAAACCTATCAATCAGCTGAAGAGCATTTTGAGTGGTTTTGCTGAAGAAAACGTCTTGATTGAGTTCAACAAGACCAACGCTTCATTCGTGTTTGGCGACTACACTTTGGTCTGCCGCCTGATTGAAGGCCGTTATCCGAACTACGAGACCGTCATTCCAAAGAACAACCCGAACCAGATGCTCATCGACCGTCAGATGTTCCTATCGGCCATTCGCCGTGTGGCAGTCTTCTCCAGCAAGGCAACACATCAGGTGCGTTTCAGACTCTCTGGCCAGGAAATCATCTTGACGGCTGAAGACATCGATTTCTACAACGAAGCAAAGGAACGCCTCGCTTGCAGCTATACGGGCGACGATATGGAAATCGGCTTCAACTCGCGTTTCTTCCAGGAAATGTTGGCCAACACTGGCGCACAGGAGGTGAAACTCGAAATGTCGGCTCCAAACCGTGCTGGCATCCTCACACCTGTTGAAAATGAAAACGAATCGGAAGACCTGCTGATGTTGCTGATGCCTGTGATGCTGAATCAATGAAGGTATGTTCTATTAATTCATAAATTCGAGTGGAAGCCGTTCCACAAGAGTCAATCTTTCGGAATCAGTCGCTCTTCAGAGGACTTTGGCTGTCGATAGCGTTCGTTTATCCACTCATTGACATGTTGTTTTTGACGATTTGACACGTATGGGCACAGTTATCCCTTGCAGGTGATAAGCTGTGGCTGGTAAATGTTGATCTGTACATATCTGAATATGTTATAGACGAGGTTGGTCAGAGCGTTGGCTGCTTTGGCACGCATCATTCCGATGCTACGGACGAGCGAACCGTTCATTGCTCCCTCAACGAATCCGAAGATGTGCTCAATGCGGCATCTGTCCTTGGACTTGATGCGGTTGTTCTGCTTCTGCTCGTCGGTCAGAGGATTGTTGCGATGTCCCTTCTCACAGATGACGGGATGCATTCCGCATTCTTTCACGATGTCATCTTTTGATTCATAACCTGCATCAAGGAACAAATCCTGTCCTTTATCCTTCTCTTCAATGAGGGGCTTGATAACATTTGAGTCATGTACGCTTGCGTCTGTTGTGTGATACTTCTCTATGAGTTTGGTCTTCTTGTCTGCCTTGACGTGATTCTTGTAACCATAGTGATTTTCACCAC
>JAKSMZ010000163.1 GCA_024400355.1 Bacteroidales bacterium | reverse complement strand
TCGTTGCAGTGACGGCTTGATATTCTTGCTAATCAAGTAGTTAATCGTCTGTTCCCTGTCGTAATACACCATTATTCCATAAAATTATAATTTTTACATATTTGTAATAATTAAAAATTTAAAAACGTTGCAAAGATACGCATTTTTTAAATTATCGGACACCAATATTAAAAATATTTCCGTTCCAGCATCTCCGCAAACGCTATCTTAAACCACGCCGTGTAGTTTTCGGGATGTTTCCCGATGTCGGATCTGATGTTTTCGACGGTATCGTACTTGTATGAATCGACTTCTTCCTTATTAATCAAAGGTGTATTGTCTGAAGTCCCGATAAAGACATGGTCAAACTCATGTTCGGTGAGGCCTTGCATCACATCGGCTTTATAGATGAAACTGAAAATCTCCTTAAGCTCGCATTCCATGCCCATCTCCTCCATGAGGCGGCGTTTCGTCGCGGCTTCGAGACTCTCGCCGTCACGCGGATGGCTGCAACAGGTGTTCGTCCACAGCCCGGGCGTGTGATATTTCGTCAGGGCACGGCGTTGAAGCAGCATCTCCTTTTTCGAGTTGAAGATGAAGATCGAGAACGCGCGGTGCAACGTCGGGTTGATGTGAGCTTCCATCTTCTCCATCAGCCCGACCTGATTGTCTTGATTGTCAACGAGTACTACGTATTCCGGCATATTTTTTAACACGAGTTTCACAAGTTTTTTAAACTCACTTGGCTTGCTTCAATTTACACATTGAACCTGATGTTGATGATATCGCCGTCCTTCACGACGTATGTCTTGCCTTCGACGCCGAACTTTCCGGCTTCCTTGACGGCCTGTTCCGATCCGTAATGCAGGAAGTCTTCGGTGCTCATCACCTCGGCGCGGATGAAACCGCGTTGCAGGTCGCTGTGGATGACACCCGCCGCCATCGGGGCCGTGTCGCCGATATGTATCGTCCATGCGCGTGTCTCGTCGGGACCGGTGGTGAAGAACGACTGCAGTTTCAGGGTGCTGTAAGCTAAACGCACGAGACGGTTCACGCCGGGTTCGGTCAGGCCGGCGTCTTCCATGAAGAGCTGACGGTCTTCCTCATCGAGTTCTGCTATTTCCGATTCGAGTTTGCCAGCTAAAATCACCATATCTTCGCCGTGAAGCGCGGCCTTCACCGCCTCGGTGTATTTGTTTCCCGTAAGAGCCGAAGCATCGTCAACGTTGCAGACATACATGATTGGCTTGACCGTAAGCAGCTGAATGTCTTGGATATATTTCTTGTCTTCCTCGGAGACGTTGGCGGTGCGTGCGTTCTGCATGTTTTCGAGGACCTCCTTATATATTGAAAGCACCTCGAAAGCGCGTTTGTTTTCCTTGTCGCCGTTTTTGAGCAGTTTCTCGACGCGTTGCAGCTTGCGTGTCACGAGGTCGAGGTCGCGCACCTGAAGTTCGAGGTCAACGAGTTCCATGTCGCGGACGGGGTCAACGCTTCCCTCGCTGTGCGGTATATTCGGGTCGTCGAAGCAACGCAGCACGTGGATGAGCGCATCAACGGTCTGCACTTCCGCAAGAAGTTTGTTGCCGACGCCCTGACCGCCTTTGCTGAGGCCGGGAAGGTCAACGATTTCGACCGTCGCCGGAATGACTTTCTTTGAATGAGAGATATTGTCGATGAGTTTTAGGCGTTCATCCTTAACCTCGCACATCCCGATATTCGACTTTGTAGCAAAGCCTATTTCAGCTTTAGTATTTGATATACAATTAAATATAGTTGTCTTTCCAGTATTTGAAAGACCGATGATTCCGCAATTGAGTGCCATCTTTTTAAATTTTTGCAAA
>JAKSMZ010000162.1 GCA_024400355.1 Bacteroidales bacterium | reverse complement strand
TTCCTCTTTCAGCCGAAACATCCGTAAATCAGCTGTAAGTTGTGCCATCAGAATTTAAATGTTAACCACGATTTAAAAATCTCTGCGTCCGCGAAAATCTTTTTCTTTTCTTCTTCGCTCACTTTCTCATTTTTCTCAAGCTCCGCGATAAAATCTATTGCATCTTGTCCGTGCAACGGCGGTGTTGGTGCTATGTCTCTTGCCATATCATTATTTTTAAAATTTCCGCAAAAATACACTAATTTCCCATTTTTGTCAAGTGGGTTGTCGATGTTTTTTTTAACTTTGCGGAATTATTTGAAAACGTTAAAAATTTATTACATGGACAAAATCAAAAATTACATCAAGGAAAACGAAAACCGCTTCCTGGAGGAGCTTTTCGGGCTTATCAGAATCCCTTCAATCAGTTCAGAGTCGGCGCACAAGCCTGACATGGTCAAGGCGGCGGAATATTGGCGCGACAGCATTTTGGCGGCCGGTGCCGACAAGGCCGAGGTGATGCCGACAGAAGGCAACCCCATCGTCTATGGCGAGAAGATAATTGACAAATCGCTGCCGACAGTATTAGTCTATGGTCACTACGATGTGATGCCTGTTGACCCGATTGAGCTGTGGAACACAAATCCTTTCGAGCCTGTCATCAGAGACGGGAAGATCTGGGCGCGCGGTGCCGACGACGACAAAGGCCAGGCCTTCATGCACGCCAAGGCTTTCGAGACGATGGTAAAGACCGGCACTTTGACATGCAACGTGAAGTTCATGCTCGAAGGCGAGGAAGAGATTGGCTCAGGCAGCCTTTCGAAATGGATTGAAGAATACAAAGACCTCGTCAAGGCCGATGTCATCCTCGTGTCGGACACCAGCATGATTGCCAGCGACTGTCCGTCGATCACCACAGGTCTGCGCGGCCTCGCCTACTGGGAGGTGGAAGTCACCGGTCCCAACGCCGACCTGCATTCAGGGCTGTTCGGCGGCGCGGTGGCAAACCCGCTCAACACCTTGTGCGAGATGGTCGCCGGCGTGATGGACAAGAACAACCACATCACGATACCTCATTTCTATGATGATGTCGTTGAGGCTTCCGCAAAGGAACGCGAGATGCTCAACATGGCCCCATACAACGAGGGAGAGTTCAAGAACTCATTGGGCGTCAAGGCATTGCGCGGCGAGAAAGGCTACACCAAGATTGAGCGTGTAGGCATCCGTCCGACCTTCGACCTCTGCGGCATCTGGGGCGGCTACACCGGCGAAGGCTCCAAGACAGTGCTTCCGTCGAAGGCATACGCGAAAATCTCCTGCCGTCTCGTCCCGAACCAGGACCACGAGAAGATCGGCAAGCTCTTCAAGGAATATTTCGAGAGCATCGCACCGGATTATGTTACGGTGAACGTAAAATGTCTGCACGGCGGACAGGCATACGGCTGTCCCATCGACGTGCCGGCGTACAAAGCCGCTGAGAAGGCGTTTTACGACACCTACGGCAAACTGCCAATCCCGATGAGAAGCGGCGGCTCCATCCCGATAATCTCACGTTTCGAGCAGGTGCTCGGCATCAAGTCGATACTCATGGGCTTCGGCCTCGGCTCCGATGCCATACATTCGCCTAACGAAAACTACAGATTAGACCACTTCTTCAAGGGCATCGAGACGATAGTGGCGTTCTACCAACACTTTGTGGAGAAATAATCTGGCGTATAGATTTTTTATTGACAAAAGACAGCTGGCGCACGAGGTCCACCCTCGTGCGCCAGCCACTTTCTATTTTATAAGGTGTGAAGTTTGGAGAGTTGAGAGTGAAGTTATTTTTTCGTTAAGAGAGTAGAGAGGAGAGTTAAGAGAGTTTTAAGTGTTG
>JAKSMZ010000161.1 GCA_024400355.1 Bacteroidales bacterium | reverse complement strand
TGGAATCAATCGTTCTGGAGACCGATGACCCGTATCTGCCGCCCGTGCCGTATCGCGGCGAGCGCAACGAACCGGCATACATAGTGAAGACCGCAGAGAAGGTGGCGGAGATTTATCATCTCTCCGTTGAGGAAATAATTGAAAAGACGACTGACAACGCAACGAAGATGTTTTTAGGTAATCAGGTAATTAGGAATACAGGTAATTAGGTTAATATGAATAATTCGATTTTGGTTTTATATACCGGAGGCACGATTGGGATGATGAAAGACCCTGAGACAGGTAGTCTCGTGCCGTTCGACTTCGGCAACATCTACGAGCATCTGCCCGTACTGCGCAACCTCGAATACGGCATCGACTTCTACCCGTTCGAGCATCTTATCGACTCATCGAACATGACGCCTGACTTCTGGGTGTCGCTGGCAGAAAAGATTGAAGAGAACTACGACAACTACGACGGTTTCGTGGTGTTGCACGGTTCCGACACGATGGCATACAGTGCGTCGGCGTTGAGTTTCATGCTTGAGAACCTCAGCAAGCCGGTTGTCTTCACGGGTTCGCAGCTGCCGATGGGCATGGTGAGGAGCGACGGGCGCGAGAACTTCATCGCGGCCATTGAGATAGCGGCGGCCAAAGACCAGAACGGCGAGCCATGTGTGCCGGAGGTGTGCATCTTCTTCGAGAACCAGCTGCTCAGGGGCAACAGATCGACGAAGCACAACGCCGAGCATTTCAACGCATTCACCACAGGCAACTACCCGACACTCGCCGATGTCGGCATCAAGATAAAATTCAACAAAGAGTATATCGCCAGGAGAAGCGACAGTCGGCTCATCGTCCACAGGAGATTCGACAACAACGTCGGCATCCTGAAGCTTTTCCCTGGCATCACACCGGAGTTCGTGCGGCACACGTTGCAGACACCCGGGCTGAAAGGGCTAATCATGGAGACATTCGGTTCGGGCAACGCGCCGACGGCAGAGTGGTTCATCGACAGCCTGAAAGACGCCATCGACGGCGGACTCATCATCTTCAACGTGACGCAGTGCAAGTCGGGGTCAGTTGAGATGGGACGCTATGAGACCAGCCTTGACCTCAACAGAATCGGTGTCATCAGCGGGCATGACATCACCACGGAGTCGGCGTTGGCAAAGATGATGTACCTGCTCGGCGAAGGTCTCGACAGGAAGAGCATTGAGCACTACCTTCAGACACCTTTGAGGGGAGAAATGACGGTCTGAAAGTTATAAAGTCTGAAAGTTATAAAGTTTGAAAGTGGAATACATGCAATAAAGCGAAGTTTATTCCGTTGATAATGCAACATTTAAGGAAAGCGGAGGAGTCGTTTGTCAAAAAAAGCGACAAAGTTGAAAAATAAATGTTGCCGCAAAAGAAAAATTGTGTATTTTTGACCCGTTTTTTGTGGGCTGGGAAAAAGGCCATCTGGAGAGATGTCCGAGTGGTTTAAGGAGCACGCCTGGAAAGTGTGTATACTTCAAAAGGGTATCGCGGGTTCGAATCCCGCTCTCTCCGCAGGAAAACGAAAATTAAATTAAAGTTAAATAAAAGAAAATCAATTAAATCAACAACAAAAAAGTAGTAATCAACATTTCAAATCATGAAAAAGTTATTTGCTTTACTCACAGTTGCAGGATTCTTGACATTCGGAATCAGCAACACACTTCTCGCACAAGAAGAGAACGCACAACCAGTTGAGGCTCAGACAGAACAAGTCACTGAGGCTCCAGCAGCAGCACCTGTACAGGAAGTTGCACCAGCTCAGTCAAACCCGTTGGCAGCACCTGAGACAGATCTCACATTCCACGAAGTCTTGAAGAAACAGTTCATCGATGGTGGCTGGGGCTTCATGA
>JAKSMZ010000160.1 GCA_024400355.1 Bacteroidales bacterium | reverse complement strand
ACTGTCAGCAGGAACGTGATGAGCAGCACCGCGAAGTCGGCTTTCGGGTTTTTGGCGAGCATCCTGAACGTGCGCCAGCCGCTCATATTATACGAAACCATGATCAAGACAGCGGCCAGGCACGGCATCGGGATGAGACCCACGAGACGGCCTAACAGCAAGAGAACCAGCAGCAAAACGACAGCGTGAATCAAGCCGGCGACCGGAGTCTTTCCGCCGTTGTTGATGTTTGTCATCGTCCTTGCTATGGCTCCTGTTGCAGGAATGCCGCCGAACAGCGGACTGGCGATATTGGCGACTCCCTGCGCAATAAGCTCGGTGTTTGAGTTGTGTTTGTCACCGATGACACCATCAGCAACCATAGCGGAAAGCAACGACTCGATGGCACCAAGCATGGCTATCGTGAACGCCGACGGGAAAAGGTCGCGCATCAGCCCGAGCAAGTTTCCACTTTCACCATAATTTATTTCAGGGAGTTTTGGAGCGGGGATTGAGGTCGGGAGTTCATACAGATCCCCGATGGTGGTGATTGCAGTCACGCCGCAGAAACTCTTCAGGATCCAAGCCACGAAAGTCATCACGACGATTGCCACAAGCGACCCCGGAATCTTCTTCGAGATCTTCGAACTGTATCTGATAATCAGCAGGCTGACGATGCCGATGCCGAATGCCCACCAGTTGACGTGCGTCACATTCTGGAAATAGCAAATCCACTTGTCAATGAAGTTCGCAGGAACTTTTTCGATCCCGAAACCGAAAAGGTCGTTCATCTGGGTTGAGAAAATGGTCAGTGCGATGCCGCCCGTGAAGCCGACGACGACCGGATACGGCACGAATTTTATGACGTTGCCGAGTTTGAATGCACCTATGAGAATAAGCAGCACTCCTGCCATCATCGTGGCGATCATCAGGCCGCCGAGACCGTGTTGCTGTATGATTCCGTAGATGATAACGATAAATGCACCTGTCGGACCGCCGATCTGCACTTTGCTTCCGCCGAGAAGCGAGATGATGAAACCGGCTATTATCGCCGTCACGAGGCCTTCCGTCGGACCTACGCCTGACGCGATACCAAATGCGATTGCGAGCGGCAAAGCCACAATGCCGACAATGATTCCAGCCATCGCATCAGCAGAAAACTGAGCCTTGCTGTAGCTTTTCAGACACGTAAAAAGTTTGGGTTGAAACACCATTTCCGATTAAATGATTAAGTGATTAAATCTCGAAATTTTGAAGGCGCAAAATTACACTTTTTTTGAATAGGATTAACAAAAAAGACGTCACAGAAGAAGCAGATTTACCACAATGATTATCAGTGTTTTATATTAAAATAAAAATTAAGCATTCGGCAAAGGACGGTTTCGCGGTGAAAATTTCATTTTGTTTTACACTCCAAAGACGAATATATTTACATTTTTCCGGATTGTAAGTGAGTTTTGCAATAATTAGTTTCTCGCAAAAAAATATTCTTAGAAATCATTTCGATTTTTGGAAAACACCATTATCACACAACACCTCCAACTCAAACCTTATCAATCCTTTGCGAATACGTCCTCATACTCCTTGCCACCGGGCGTCTTCATGACAGTACATTCGGTGGCTAAAACAAAGACATACACAAGCTCTTTTTCAAGCTTCGTCTCGCGGATGTATTGTTTTTTCAGTTTCGGCTTCACTCCTGAAATACCCAACGTTTCATCCAGCTTTCGCACAAGCGTTTTCTCAGGCATTTCGCCAAGTGCCACATGCCACCAGAACCTCTTCTTTTCGCCCGATGGATCCGTAACATGCAGATGCACAACAGGATGCAAAATCTTATTCCCTTTATGAAGATTCATGTACAAATCACGACCAATGATATTCCCGCGTTCATTCACGACTGGCAG
>JAKSMZ010000016.1 GCA_024400355.1 Bacteroidales bacterium | reverse complement strand
TTTTTTGTGAACATATTGAAAAAAGTTGTAATTTTGCACCCCGAAAAAGGTAGTAAATGTTGCCTCATTTACAAATAGTAAGGGACCTGATAAGTTAAACGTGAAAGGTTTCTTCATCGCGAAACGTTCGGAATATATCTTCGCGGTGTGTTTAGAAAGAGAGCGATGAAGGGATTTGTCGCGAAGAAGTCTTGAGCCAAGACTTGTCACTCCTTGCTATATGTGATTGAAAGTCACAGTTATCTATCGGTTTCGTGAAAAAATTGAGTAAAGGCCGGAAGCCTTGAAGAGTTTAATAACAAAATTAAAAATTTAAACGCAATTAAAGAATGCCAACAATTCAACAGTTAGTCCGCAATGGACGTCAGAAATTGGAAGACAAGAGCAAGTCTCCTGCCTTGGATTCTTCACCACAGCGCCGTGGCGTGTGTGTCCGTGTTTACACGACAACACCTAAGAAGCCTAATTCGGCGATGCGTAAGGTCGCGAGAGTCCGTCTGACAAATCAAAAGGAAGTCAACGCTTACATTCCTGGTGAAGGTCACAACCTTCAGGAGCACTCAATCGTGATGATCAGAGGAGGCCGTGTGAAGGATCTTCCAGGTGTGCGTTACCACATCATCCGCGGCACATTGGACACAGCAGGTGTCGAAGGTCGCCGTCAGCGCAGGTCAAAGTATGGTGCGAAACGTCCGAAGAAGGCCGCAGCACCGGCAAAAGGTAAGAAGTAGAACTTAGTAAAACGATTAGGAAATGAGAAAAGCTAAACCGAAGAAAAGAATCATCCTTCCGGATCCAAAGTACGGTGATGTCAATGTCACGAAGTTTGTGAACAACATCATGCTCGAAGGAAAGAAGAACCTTGCTTACGAAATTTTCTACCAGGCAATGGACATCGTTCAGGCTAAGTTGAACGAGGACCCGCTCGAGGTTTGGAGAAAAGCATTGGCAAACGTCACCCCACAGGTCGAGGTCAGAAGCCGTCGTATCGGTGGTGCGACATTCCAGATTCCTTCAGAAATCCGCCCTTCACGCAAACAGAGCATGGGCATGAAGAACCTTATCGGTTACGCACGCAAGCGCCACGAGAGATCAATGGGCGAGAAACTTGCAGGCGAGATCATGCAGGCTTACAAGGAAGAAGGTGCAGCCTTCAAGAAGAAAGAGGAAATCCACAGGATGGCAGACGCTAACAAGGCGTTCTCACACTTCAGATTCTAACGGACGACAATAAACAGAAAGATGGCAAACGACACAAATAATATGGTAACCCTCGACCGCACCCGTAACATCGGCATCATGGCACACATAGATGCCGGCAAGACGACTACGACCGAGCGTATCCTCTATTATACGGGTCGCAACCATCGCATCGGCGAGGTGCATGACGGCGCCGCCACCATGGACTGGATGGTTCAGGAACAGGAACGCGGCATCACCATCACCTCGGCAGCCACTACGGTGTATTGGAATCATAATGACAACCAATTCAAGATCAACATCATCGACACACCCGGACACGTAGATTTCACCGTTGAGGTGGAACGCTCGCTGAGAGTGCTCGACGGTGCCATCGCCATTTTCTGCGCGGTGGGCGGTGTTGAACCTCAGTCAGAGACCGTGTGGCGTCAGGCCGACAGATACAATGTGCCGCGCATCTGCTTCGTCAACAAGATGGACCGCAGCGGTGCGGACTTCTACAAAGTCTTAGAACAAATAAAAGACAAACTCAATGCTAAACCTGTCCCTGTCCAAATTCCGATTGGAGAGGAGGACGGGTTCATCGGCGTCATAGACCTTATCAAGAACAAAGCTCTCGTGTGGGATGAAGACGAACTCGGCACCCAATTCGACGAAGTCGAGATCCCAGCAGAACTGGCTGAACTCGCAGCAGAATACCGCCTCAGACTCTTAGAAGGCGCTGCTGAAGACAACGAAGCTCTCTTTGAAAAATTCATGGTCGATCCAGACTCAATCACAGAGGAGGAACTTATCGCGGAAATCAGAAAGGCAACATTAGAACTGCGTATATGCCCTGTGATGTGCGGAGCTTCATTCAAAAACAAAGGAGTACAACCGCTCCTCGACGGTGTAGTCCGCTACCTTCCAAGCCCGCTTGATATCGATGACGTCAAAGGCATCAACCCTAAGACAGAGAAAGAAGAAACCCGCAAGGCTGACCCGAAAGAACCGTTCAGCGCACTCGCATTCAAGATCGCTACCGACCCGTACGTCGGCAAACTCGCGTTCTTCCGCGTCTATTCAGGCACACTCGAAGCAGGTCAGACAGTCCTCAACGTCTCCACAGGCAAACGCGAACGCATCAACAAGATCGTTCAGATGAACGCCAACAAACAGACCCCGCTCGAGAAGATCGAGGCCGGCGACATCGCCGCCGCAGTGGGTTTCAGGGAGATCAGGACAGGCGACACCCTCGCGTTCGAGAAAGAACCGATCGTCCTCGAGAACATCAAGTTCCCAGAGCCGGTGGTGCAGGTCGCCGTCGAGCCTAAGACACAGGCCGACATGGAGAAACTCACCATCGCACTGTCGAAACTCTCGGAAGAAGACCCGACATTCAAGGTGACGACCGATGAGAACTCAGGCCAGACAATCATATCTGGAATGGGCGAGCTTCATCTCGACATCATCGTTGACCGTCTCAAGAGAGAGTTCGGCGTTGAGATCAACGAAGGCCAGCCGCAAGTGGCATACAGAGAGTCGTTTACGAAGACTGTCCGCTACCGCGAAGTCTATAAGAAACAGAACGGTGGCAAGGGCAAGTTCGCAGATATCGAATTCGAAATCGGGCCTGCTGATGACGGCATGTCAGGATTACAGTTCGTCAACGACATCAAAGGCGCGAGCATTCCTAAGGAGTTCATCGCACCTGTTGAAAAAGGATTCCGCGGTTCGATGACGAACGGCGTCTTGGCAAGTTTCCCGATGGATTCAGTCAAGGTACGTCTCATCGACGGCAGTGCACATCCGGTCGATAGTGATGACATCTCATTCGAGAGTGCAGCACGTATCGGCTTCAAGGAGGCTGGCGCGACAGCGGGTCCGGTCGTGATGGAACCGATAATGAAAGTTGAAGTCCATGTCCCGGCCGACTATCTCGGCGACGTGACAGGCGACCTCAACAGACGCAGGGCAGTCCTGCATAACGTGGACATCGACCACGGTCTTCAAGTCGTCAAGGCTGACGCACCGTTGGCAGAGATGTTCGGATACATAACAACACTTCGCACCTTGACCCAGGGCAGAGGCACGTTCAACATGGAGTTCAGCCATTACGCTGAGGTTCCGGCGGCACTTGCCGATGTGGTCATCAAGAAGGCGAAGGGAATATATTTCTTCTTTTAGGGAAGACAGGAAATAAGAATAAAAAGGTAAGACAAAAAATAAAATTAACGACAAATTCTTATGAGCCAAAGAATTAGAATTAAACTCAAGTCGCACGACCACAACTTGGTTGACAAGTCAGCCGAGAAGATCGTGAAAACCATCAAAATGACTGGTGCAGTCGTCAGCGGTCCTATTCCGCTTCCGACCGACAAGAAGATCTACACGGTTTTGCGCTCCACATTCGTTCACAAGAAATCACGTGAGCAGTTCGAGTTGTGCTACCACAAGAGATTGTTGGATATCTACAACGCGACTTCTCAGCAGATTGATGCTTTGATGAAGCTGGAGATGCCAAACGGCGTGGACGTGGAAATTAAATTATTGTAAAACTATCTAGTAATTAAAAGCTTAAAGTATTAGCAATGTCAGGAATACTAGGAAAAAAGATTGGGATGACCAGCATCTATGATGAGAGTGGCAAGAACGTGCCAGTCACAGTCATCGAAGCAGGTCCATGTGTAGTAACCCAAGTTAAAACAAAAGAGAAAGACGGTTACGATGCTATCCAATTGGCGTATGATGAGAAGAAGGTGAAGAACACCCCAAGGGCTATGCAGAAACATTTCGAGAAAGCCGGCACGACGCCTAAGAAATTGGTTAGAGAATTTACTCGTTTCGAGGAAGGTCACAGAAAGAGCCTCGGAGAGACACTCACCGTCGATGTGTTCATGGAAGGCGAATTTGTTGATGTCAGCGGCATCAGCAAAGGTAAGGGCTTCCAGGGTGTAGTGAAACGTCATCATTTCAATGGTGTCGGACAATCAACTCACGGTCAGCACAACCGTTTGAGAAAACCAGGTTCAATTGGAGCTTGCGCTTATCCTTCGAGAGTGTTCAAAGGTCTCCGCATGGGTGGCCAGATGGGCAACAAGAAGGTGAAAGCCATCAACCTCCAAATTATGAAAATCATTCCGGAGAAGAATTTGTTAGTTGTTAAGGGTTCGGTACCGGGAGCAAAGAACGGCTATTTAAAAATTGAGAGATGGAGTTAGAAGTTTTAAAGATTACCGGTGAAACAACAGGACGCAAGGTCCAGTTGAATGACAATGTGTTCGGCATTGAGCCGAATGACCATTGCATGTACCTTGACACGAAGCTCATCATGGCGAACCAGCGCCAGGGCACACACAAGTCAAAGGAACGCAGCGAGATCGCAGGCAGCACGCGCAAGCTCATCCGTCAGAAAGGCACAGGCGGCGCACGTCGTGGTGACATCAACTCACCATTGCTCAGAGGCGGCGCACGCGTGTTCGGACCTAAACCGCGCGATTACGGTTTCAAGTTGAACAAGAAGGTCAGACTTCTGGCTCGTCGTTCAGCATTGTCAACGAAGATGGCGGCAAATGAGATTGTGATCCTCGAAGACTTCACATTCGACACCATCAAGACAAAGAAGATGGTCGAAGTGTTGAACAACCTCAAAGTGAACGGAAAGAAGAACATGTTCCTGTTCCCGGAAACAAACATGAACGTTGTTCTGTCAGCAAGAAACATCGAGCGCACGACAGTCGCCCTTGCCCGTAACATCAACACTTATGATATTCTGAACGCCAAGAACATTTTCATCTTGGAGAGCGCAATCAAACCTATTGAAGACATTCTTGGATAACCCTTTAAAAATTGAAAGAGATGATTATCATAAAGAAACCCATTATTACGGAAAAGATGACTGCGATCAGCGAGAAGCTGAACAAATATGCGTTCATCGTTGACGTCCGCGCGAACAAGCTGCAGATCAAGGCAGCTGTCGAGGAACTCTACAATGTGAATGTGACAGCAGTCAACACAATGAGATACGAAGGTAAGTTCAAGTCACGTTACACGAAGTCGGGCGTTGTTGCCGGACAGAGAGATGCTTACAAGAAGGCAGTCGTGACATTGGCAAAAGGTGAAACAATTGACTTTTTTAGCAACATTTAAAGATGGCTTTAAAGAAATATAAACCGACAACTCCAGGTCAGCGCTTCAAAGTTATCAGCGCATTTGACGAGATTACGACCAACAAGCCGGAGAGATCGCTGCTCGCATCAAGGAAGAGCACCGGCGGTCGTAACAACACTGGTAAAATGACTGTCCGCAACATAGGCGGCGGCCACAAGCAGAAATACAGAATTATCGACTTCAAGCGCGATAAGGACGGCATCGAGGGTACAGTAAGAAGTATCGAATACGATCCGAACCGCACAGCACGCATCGCGTTGGTGTTCTACGCCGACGGAGAGAAGCGTTACATCATCGCACCTCAGGGCTTGAAAGTCGGACAAAAAGTGATGTCGGGCAAGGATGCCACACCGAACATCGGTAACACATTGTTCTTGAGCGATGTTCCGTTCGGTACAATCATCCACAACATCGAGCTCCGTCCGGGTCAGGGTGCCAAGATGGCACGCAGTGCAGGCGCATACGCTCAGCTGATGTCACGTGATGGCAAGTACGCCATCCTTAAGATGCCTTCAGGCGAGACACGTCTCATCCTCCAGGCTTGCAGAGCCACAATCGGCACAGTGTCGAACGCCGACCACAACCTTGAGAAATCAGGTAAGGCAGGCCGCAGCCGCTGGTTGGGCCGTCGTCCACGCGTCCGTGGCGTCGTCATGAACCCAGTCGATCACCCGATGGGTGGTGGTGAAGGCCGTGCATCAGGTGGCCATCCGAGAAGCCGCAAGGGCTTGCCGGCAAAGGGCTACAAGACACGTCACCCAAAGAACGCATCAAGCAAGTATATCATCGAGAGACGTAAGAAGTAATTAACCAAGTAAAAAAAAGAAATTATGAGTCGTTCACTTAAAAAAGGACCATATATCCATTATAAACTCGAACAGAGAGTTCTGGATAATGTAGCAACAGGAAAGAAGACCGTGATCAAGACTTGGTCAAGAGCTTCAATGATTTCTCCTGATTTCGTTGGACAAACAATAGCTGTTCACAACGGTAATAAATTTATCCCGGTTTACGTCACAGAAAACATGGTCGGTCACAAACTCGGCGAATTTGCCCCGACACGTACATTCAGAGGCCACTCCGGAAATAGAAAAGATGTTAAATAATAAGTAAGATGGGAGCAAGAAAACATAACGCAGCAGAAGCAAGAAAGGCAGCAAAGAAGCAGGTCGCCATGGCAAGACTCAGCGACGTTCCAACTTCACCACGCAAGATGCGCCTTGTTGCTGACATGATCAGAGGAATGAAAGTGGAACTTGCACTTCATGCCTTATTATACTCACCAAAGGCGGCAGCCAAACCGGTGTACAAGTTACTCCGCTCGGCGATTGCCAACTGGGAAGCCAAGAATGAAGGAAAGCGCATCGAAGACGCCAACCTGTACGTAAAAGAGATATTTGTTGATGAGGGCCGTACACTCAAACGTATCCAGCCGGCACCACAGGGCCGCGCTCACCGCATCCGCAAACGTTCTAACCACGTGACTATCATAGTCGATAGCAGAATTGCAGATATGAAAGCCGCAGAAGCTAATGTTGAAGAATAAAAAAAGATTACAATGGGACAGAAAACTCATCCAATAGGACTAAGACTAGGAGTCATCAAAGGTTGGGACTCAAACTGGTACTGTGGTAAAGATACAGCCAAGAACATCGGAGAAGACGACAAGATCCGCAAGTATCTCAACGCCCGTCTCGGTGGCAAGGCAGGTATCTCGAAGATCGGCATCGAACGCTCGATCAAACTCGTTACCGTGACTATTTTCACAGCACGCCCGGGTGTCATCATCGGCAAGGGAGGCACAGAGGTTGAAAAACTGAAGGAAGAAGTGAAGAAACTCATCGGCAAGGAGATTCAAATCAACATCAGCGAGATCAAACGCCCGGAACTTGACGCATACATCGTGGCAAGCTCAATAGCAAAGCAAATCGAAGGCCGTGTGGCATACCGCCGCGCAATGAAGAAGGCCGTTCAGGATACAATGAGAATTGGTGCCGAAGGCATCAAGGTCATCGCATCAGGCCGTATCGGCGGAGCGGAAATCGCACGCGCTGAATCCATCAAGGAAGGCCGCATCCCGTTGCATACCCTCCGCGCTGACATCGACTATTCGCTCGTTGAAGCACATACTTCATACGGACGTATCGGTATCAAGGTGTGGATCTGCAAAGGCGAAATCTATGGCCGTCCGGAGTTGGTGCCTACATCAAGCCAGCCGGCTGCAAACAAGAAGCAGGGTGGCGCAGAGAGAAAGCCAAACGGCGGAGCACCACGTCGCAACAAACGTCCAAGCAACAATAAGTAAAGACATTTCAGGATGTCTGCAAAATTAAATAAGGTAATATAAAATCAAACAACGATGTTACAACCTAAAAGATCAAGATACAGAAGGCCCCAGAAAGGCAAGATGAAAGGCAACGCATTCCGTGGCCATGAGCTCGCCTTCGGTTCTTTTGGAATTAAAACGATGGAGGAATGCCTGATTACAGCCCGCCAGATTGAGGCTGCCCGTCAAGCTGTCACACGTCACATGAAACGTGAAGGACAGATTTGGATCAGAATATTCCCTGACAAACCTATCACCAAGAAGCCTCTCGAGGTTCGTATGGGTAAAGGTAAAGGAGATGTCGAGTACTTCGTGGCACGCGTCACTCCAGGTCACATGCTTTTCGAAGCTGACGGTGTTCCGATGGCAGTCGCCAAAGAAGCACTCCGCTTAGCCGCTCAAAAGCTTCCTGTAACAACAAAATTTGTGGTTAGAAGAGATTATGTCGAATAAAAACAGTTGGCACTATGAAGAAAGAAGCAATCAATGAATTAAGTACTGCTGATCTGATGGAACGCGTGGAGACATTACGCCTCGAATATGTCAAGATGAAAATGCAACATGCAGTATCACCATTGGATAACCCGAATAAACTCGGAGCAACCCGCAAACAAATAGCACGCATGCTGACAGAGCTGACAAAGCGCCAGAATGCTGAAAACGTTAAATAACAAACGACGAAAGGAAAAATCATGGAAGAAAGAAATCTTAGAAAAGAGAGAATCGGTGTCGTTGCCAGCAATAAGATGGACAAGACGATCGTCGTTGTGATTGAACGTCGCACAAAACACCCGATTTACGGTAAATTCGTTAAGAAATCAACACGCTTCTTCGCTCACGACGAGAACAATGAATGCAACATCGGTGACACCGTGCGCATCATGGAGACCCGTCCGCTCAGCAGCAAGAAACGTTGGAGACTCGTTGAAATAATAGAAAGGGCCAAGTAATGTTACAACAAGAATCAAGACTTGCAGTTGCCGACAATAGCGGTGCAAAGGAAGTGCTCTGCATCAGAGTATTAGGCGGAACCAAGAAACGTTATGCCCGTATCGGCGACGTCATCGTGGTTTCAGTGAAAGACGCTCTCCCAAGCGGAAACGCAAAGAAGGGCACAGTGTTTAAAGCAGTCGTCGTCCGCACAAAGAAAGAGACACGCCGCGCCGACGGATCATACATCCGCTTCGACGACAACGCGTGCGTCCTCCTCAACGGACAGGGCGAAATGGTAGGAACTCGTATCTTCGGACCAGTTGCGAGAGAATTACGCGAGAAACAATACATGAAAATCGTATCTCTTGCACCTGAGGTACTTTAATATGAAAGGGAAAAGTTATGAGTAACAAAATGTTCGTAAAGAAAGGCGACAGCGTAGTCGTCATATCAGGAACCCAGAAGGGTAAGAAAGGCACAGTGCTCAGCGTTGACGTTGAGAAACAGCGTGCCATCGTCGATGGTGTGAACCTCGTGTCAAAGCACACGAAGCCAAGCACCGAGAACCCTAAAGGTGGTGTCATCAAGAAAGAAGCTTCCATCCATGTCAGCAACATCATGGTTTGCGACAAGAATGGCGTAGCCGGTCGCATCGGCCGTAAAAGAGATGAAAATGGTAAATCAATCCGTTATTCAAAAAAATCAGGGGAGGTTATTAAATAATGAACTATCAACCCAAACTCAGAGAACAGTATAAGAGCGAAATCGTGCCTGCATTGATGAAGGAATTCCAGTACAAGACTGTGATGCAGGTTCCACGGCTTTTGAAAATTTCGCTCAATCAGGGTATCGGCGCAGCTCTCGCCGACAAGAAACTGATTGACTATGGTGTAGAGGAAATGACAGCTATCACCGGACAAAAAGCCGTTCCGACAATTTCAAGACACGACGTGTCAAACTTCAAGTTGCGTCGTGGTAACCCGATTGGCGTGCGCGTGACACTGCGTGGTGACAAGATGTACGAATTTCTCGAACGCTTAGTCGCTGTCGCCCTCCCACGTGTTCGTGACTTCAGAGGTATCAACGACAAAGGTTTCGACGGCCGCGGCAACTACAGCTTCGGCATCACCGAACAGATCATCTTCCCGGAGATCGACATGGACAAGGTCAACAAGATCAACGGAATGGATATCACCTTCGTCACATCAGCGAACACCGACAAGGAAGCAATGGCCTTGTTGAAGCAGTTTGGTCTTCCATTTAAAAACCAGAAAAAATAGTAAGATATGGCAAAAGAATCAATGAAAGCGCGTGAGCGCAAAAGAATGGCGATGGTAGAGAAATACGCTGAAAAACGCGCTGCTCTCAAAGAAGCTGGCGACTACATCGGCCTCCAGAAACTTCCGAGAAACGCATCTCCTATCCGCGTGCACAATCGTTGTCAACTTACAGGACGTCCAAAAGGTTATATGCGTCAGTTCGGCATCTCACGTATCAACTTCCGTGAAATGGCCCTCAAAGGTTTGATCCCAGGTGTTAAGAAAGCAAGTTGGTAATTTAATTAGAAAGGATTAAAACTATGATTACAGACCCTATAGCAGATTTTTTGACACGCGTTCGCAATGCAGTCAATGCTAAACATAGAATCGTGGAGGTCCCTGCATCAAACACAAAGAAGGCCATCACAAAGATCCTCTTTGAAAAAGGCTATATCCTCAACTATAAGTTCGTGGAAGAAGGACCTCAAGGTACAATTAAGATCGCTCTTAAGTACCACCCTGTGACAAAACAGTCGGCCATCGTGACAATCGACCGCGTCTCACGCCCTGGTCTCCGTCAATACGCTGACTCTGAAAACCTCCCAAGAGTGATGAACGGTCTCGGCATCGCAATCATCTCTACTTCAAAAGGTATCATGACTGATAAAGAAGCTCGTAAACTCCATATCGGAGGCGAAGTGTTGTGCTATGTTTCATAATAAGATAGGAGAATAACAGCTATGGCATTATCAAGAATAGGTAAATTACCAATCGCAATCCCGGCAGGTGTCGAGGTCGCATTGAAAGACAACGTTCTCACCGTCAAAGGTAAGCTCGGCACACTCAGCCAGGACTTCCGCGGCGATGTCAACGTTAAGATTGAAGACGGTCACATCATTGTTGAACCAGCAAACATTGAGAATGCATCCGCAAAACACGGTCTCTATCGCGCTCTGTTCTTCAATATGGTGAAGGGTGTTTCGGAAGGCTTCGAACTCGTCATGGAGTTCGTCGGCGTCGGCTACAAGGCTGAAGCCAAGGCCAACGGCAAACAACTCGAACTCGGTCTCGGTTTCTCACACAACATGATTATGGCTTTCCCAGAGGAGATCACCTGCGAAACCATAAACGAAAGAGGTAAGAACCCGATTCTGAAGCTCCGTTCATACGACAAACAATTGCTCGGCCAGGTGGCAGCAAAGATTCGCTCATACAGACGTCCTGAACCTTACAAGGGCAAGGGTATCAAGTTCGAGGGCGAAGTCCTCAGACGCAAGGCTGGTAAGGCAGCAGGTAAATAATGTTTAATTCTAAAACGCAAGAAAGATGAATAAGAAGATCGAAAGAAGATTAAACATCAAGAGACGCGTCCGTAAAGTCGTCAGCGGCACAGCAGCACGTCCGAGAATGTCTGTCTTTAGAAGCAATAAGTCGATTTACGTACAACTCATCGACGATGAAGCCGGCAGGACAATCGTTGCAGCCAGCTCACGCGAAAACGGAATCGAAGAAGAGAAAATTACAAAGATTGAACAGGCCAACAAGGTCGGTAACCTCATCGCTGAAAAGGCAAAGGCAGCCGGCGTGGAGACAGTGGTGTTCGATCGTAACGGTTATTTGTATCATGGTAGAGTGAAGTCTCTCGCAGAAGGCGCTCGTAATGGTGGATTAAAATTCTAAAGCTATGGCAGAAGTCAACGTAAAAAAAGTGAAAAGCTCGGAAATCGAACTTAAAGAACGTATGGTGCATGTCAGCCGCGTGACTAAGGTCACCAAGGGCGGTCGTGCCTTCACATTCGCAGCTATCGTCGTCGTCGGCAACGAAAATGGCGTGGTTGGTTACGGTCTTGGCAAAGCCAAGGAAGTACAGGCCGCCATCCAGAAAGGTGCTGAAGATGCAAAGAAGAACCTCATCAAAGTCCCGGTAATCAATGGTACACTTCCTCACGAACAGTATGGTAAATACTGCGGAGCATACGTTTACCTCCAGCCGGCTACACCTGGTACCGGCGTCATCGCCGGCGGCGCTATGCGTGCCGTCCTCGAAAGCGTCGGCGTGAAGAACGTTCTCGCAAAGTCTAAAGGTTCATCAAACCCTCACTCAGTCGTCAAGGCAACATTCGTCGCATTGTCAAAGATGCGCGACGCACGCACTGTCGCACAGATGAGAGGCGTTGATATGGATGTGGTGTTTAACGGATAATCTAAATTGAACTATGAAGAAAGTTAGAATCACTCAGATTAAAAGTGGCATCGGCAGACCACAGGATCAGAAAGACACTCTGAAATGCTTGAAAATAAGAAAGATGCACCAGTCAGTGGAAGTTGACATGGAAAACCCTGCAATCGCCGGCATGGTGAAGAAAATCGAGCATCTTCTCAAAATCGAAGAAATCTAATTGTTAAACTAAGGAAATTTAAAAACTATGGATCTTAGTAATCTTAAACCGGCAGAAGGTTCTGTAAGAGAACGCAAGAGAATCGGTCGCGGACAGGGTTCTGGCTACGGCGGAACATCAACACGCGGTCATAAGGGTGCCGGCCAGCGCTCAGGAAACACTCACAAGATCGGTTTCGAGGGCGGCCAGATGCCTCTCCAGCGTATCGTCCCTAAGTATGGCTTCAAGAACATCAACCGCGTCAGCTATCGCGCAGTCAACCTTGAAGAAATCCAGAACTTAGCCAACAACGGATTAACAACTATCACACCTGAAGAGCTTTGCAAGAACGGCTTGGCAGGTAAAAATGAACTTGTTAAAATTCTCGGAAACGGTGAATTGACAACAGCAGTCACAGTGAAGGCCAACGCATTCTCAAAGAGCGCGGAGGAAGCTATCACAAAGGCTGGTGGTACTATTGAGAAAATCTAATCAACTAAACTAAAGAGATATGAAGGAGTTATTAATTGTTATTTTGGTCTGTGTCGTCGTCGCAGGTCTTCTGTGGACGAACAAGAGACTCAGAGAAAACATCCAAAATATCTTTAAAATCGAGGAGCTTCGCAAACGCATCCTTTACACGCTGATGATCATCCTGATCTACCGCTTCGGATCGTATGTCGTTCTCCCTGGTGTTGACCCGAACGCACTGTCAGCTTTGAAGAATCAAAGCAGCTCTGGTCTCCTTGGTTTGTTGAATATGTTCTCAGGTGGTGCGTTTGCTAATGCTTCGGTGTTTGCCCTCGGTATCATGCCGTACATCACCGCAAGCATTATCATTCAGTTGCTCGGCATGGCAATCCCTTACTTCCAGCGTTTGCAGAAAGAAGGCGAGAGCGGCCGTCGCAAGATTAACCAAATCACTCGTTACCTCACGGTACTCATCGTGGCAATCCAGGCCCCTGGTTACATCGCTAACCTCCGCGTCCAGATGCCTGCTGAAGCAATCTATCCGTTCGTCCCAGGCGGCACACCGACATTGTTCTTCTGGATATCATCAGTGATCATCCTCATCGCGGGAACATTGTTCATCATGTGGCTCGGCGAACGTATCACAGACAAAGGTATTGGCAACGGCATATCACTCATCATCATGATTGGTATCATCGCACGTCTTCCTTTCGCTTTGTTCGCAGAGATCGCTTCACGCTTCACTGAAGGCACAGGCGGCCCGATCTTCTTCTTGCTGGAAATCGTATTCCTCGTACTCGTCATCATCATGACAATCATGCTCGTGCAGGGCACACGCAAAGTGCCGGTACAGTATGCCAAACGTGTTGTCGGCAACAAACAGTACGGTGGAGTCCGCCAGTACATCCCATTGAAAGTCAATGCAGCAGGCGTTATGCCAATCATCTTCGCACAGGCAATCCTCTTCGTGCCAATCACTATCATTGGTTACACACAGACAGAAAGCCTCGGCGGATTCTGGAGAGCAATGACCGACATGAACGGTTTCTGGTACAACCTCGTGTTCTTCCTCTTCATCGTCATCTTCACGTACTTCTACACAGCTGTGACCATCAATCCGGCACAGATGGCAGAAGACATCAAGAAGAACGGCGGCTTCATCCCAGGCGTCAAACCTGGCAAGAAGACACAGGAATACTTCGACACGGTCATGTCAAGAATCACTCTTCCGGGAGCACTCTTCATCGGTGTTGTGGCAATCATGCCTGCTATCGTCTCCACACTCGGTGTCAACCAGCAGTTCAGCCAGTTCTACGGCGGCACATCACTGCTGATCCTCGTCGGTGTGGTGTTGGATACATTGCAACAAATTGAAAGTCACCTTCTCATGCGTCATTACGACGGTCTTACAAAGTCAGGCCGTATCAAAGGCCGCGTGGGCAGGATGTAATTTCTATAAGGTCTATGATTCATTTCAGAACAGATAACGAAATCGAATTGCTGAGACAAGCTGCTTTGCTCGTGGGCAAGACCCTGGGCGAAGTGGGAAAGCATGTGCGTCCGGGAGTCCGTACCATTGACCTCGACAGACTCGCAGAAGAGTTCATCAGGGACAATGGCGCAACACCAGCCTTCAAGGGCTACGGCGGATTTCCCGGAAGCCTGTGCATCTCGGTCAACGAGCAGGTGGTCCACGGCATACCGGGCGACTATGAGCTTCGCGACGGAGACGTTGTCTCAATCGACTGTGGCACTGTGCTGAATGGTTATGTCGGCGACTCGGCTTACACTTTCTGCTGCGGTGAGGTTGCAGAGGAGACACGCCTTCTTCTTCAAAGGACGAAGGAGTCACTCTACAAGGGAATCGAGGCGGCGGTGGCAGGCAACAGGGTCGGTGACATAGGCTATGCGGTGCAGAGCTACACAGAGTCGTTCGGTTACGGAGTCGTCCGTGAACTCGTCGGTCACGGCGTGGGACGCAAGATGCATGAAGACCCGCAGGTGCCAAACTACGGAAGACGCGGCACAGGCCCCAAGCTGGTTGAAGGCATGGTACTCGCCATAGAACCGATGATCACCCTCGGCAAAAAGGAAATCGTACAAGAACGTGACGGATGGACAATCACCACGCGTGACAGAAAACCCGCCGCTCACTTCGAACACGATATCGCGGTGCGCAAAGGCAAAGCCGAGATATTATCAAGTTTTGAATGGGCAGAAGCAGTAGAAAACAACAAATAAAAAGAAATTATATGCCAAAACAGTCATCAATAGAACAAGACGGGACAGTGCTCGAATCACTGGGTAACGCAATGTTTAGGGTGGAACTCGAGAATGGAATCCAGATCATAGCGCACATCTCAGGCAAGATGAGACTCCATTACATCAAAATCCTCCCTGGCGATAAGGTGAAAGTCGAAATGTCACCTTATGACCTGACAAAAGGACGTATAAGTTTCAGATACAAATAAATGTGAAGACAAAATTAAAAAATTGATAAAATGAAAGTCAGAGCATCAATCAAGAAGAGATCAGCCGATTGCATCATTGTGCGTCGCAAAGGTAAATTGTATGTAATTAACAAAAAGAACCCTAAGGAAAACCAACGTCAGGGTTAATTAAAAAAATCAGGAAATTATGGCTAGAATTGCTGGTGTAGATATCCCGAATAACAAACAGGGTCAGATCTCATTGACCTACATTTACGGTATCGGCCGTTCAGCAGCAAAGGCTATCCTCAAGGAAGCCAATGTTGAATTAGAAAAGAAAGTCCAGGACTGGACAGACGATGAGCAGAACGCAATCCGTAACATCATCGCAGAACAGTACAAGACAGAAGGTGAACTCCGCAGCGAGATCCAAATCAACATCAAACGTTTGATGGATATCGGTTGCTACAGAGGAATCCGCCACCGTTCAGGTCTGCCACTCCGTGGCCAGAGCACAAAGAACAACGCACGTACCCGTAAGGGCCGCAAGAAAACCGTTGCAAATAAAAAGAAAGCCACTAAGTAGGTAATCAGGTGATAAGGTAATTAGGTGATTAGGTGACGAAACACCTGAAACTCCTAATTACCTCAGATTCCTGACTTCCTATGTGGGGTTGGATCATATTAAATACCATTAAAAAAAGCTAAAAAAATGGCAAAAAACACAAAAACCGTTAAGAAACGTGTTGTTAAGATCGAAGCACAGGGCAAAGCCTTCATCAAAGCTTCCTTCAATAACATCATCATTTCATTAACAAACAATGAAGGACAGGTCATATCATGGGCATCAGCCGGAAAGATGGGCTTCAAGGGTTCAAAGAAAAACACCCCTTACGCAGCTCAGCTGGCAGCAGAAGAATGCACAAAGACAGCATACGACCTGGGATTACGTAAAGTCAAAGTATTCGTCAAAGGACCAGGCGCAGGCCGTGAGTCAGCCATCCGTGCAATTCACTCAACAGGCGTTGAAGTAACAGAAATCATCGACGTTACACCATTGCCGCACAACGGATGCCGTCCACCAAAGCGCAGAAGAGTGTAATTTTTTGTTTAACAATTTAAAAAGAGAAAGTTATGGCAAGATATACAGGTCCTAAAACAAAAATCGCTCGTAAATTCGGTGAACCAATCTACGGCTCAGACAAGTATTACGAAAAAAGAAATTTCCCTCCGGGACAACATGGTGCAGCAAAGAAACGCAAGAAAGTTTCTGAATACGGCACACAGTTGAATGAAAAACAGAAAGCAAAGTACACATACGGCATCCTCGAACGCCAGTTCAGAAAGACTTACGCTCTCGCTTCAACAAAGAAGGGTGTCACAGGTGAGATTTTGCTCCAGCTCATCGAATCACGTCTTGACAACGTCGTCTATCGTCTCGGCATCGCCCAGACACGTGACGCGGCACGCCAGCTCGTGAACCACCGCCACATCACAGTCAACGGCAAAATCCTCAACATTCCGTCAGCAATGTTGAAACCGGGCGACATCGTGGCAGTCCGCGAAAGATCAAAGAGCTTGGAAGTCATCACAAATTCAGTGGAAGGCCGCTCATGTGGCTATCCATGGTTAGAATGGGATTCAGCAACCCTCACAGGAAAGTTCATGAGCTATCCTAACCGTGAGGACATTCCTGAAAACATCAATGAACAACTGATCGTTGAGTTGTATTCTAAATAATCGAATATAAACTGATATTATGGCAATATTAGCATTTCAAAGACCTGATAAGGTCGTCATGGTAGAATCGACAGACCGTCACGGTGTCTTCGAGTTCCGCCCGCTGGAACCTGGCTACGGCATGACAATCGGTAACGCCTTGAGAAGAGTGCTCCTCTCATCGCTCGAAGGTTTCGCAATCACTTCAATACGCATTGAAGGCGTTGAACATGAAATGGCCCCGATACCGGGCGTCATCGAAGACCTCACCGACATCGTGCTGAAATTCAAACAGGTTCGCTTCAAACAGCAAATCCCAGGCGAGACATTCGAAAAAGCCACCGTCGTCATCGGTGACCAGGAAGAGTTCGTCGCAGGCGACATCAACAAGTTCCTCTCAGTGTTCCAAGTGCTGAACCCGGAACTCGTCATCTGTCACATGGACAAGTCGGTGAAAATCACCATCGACATCACCATCAACAAGGGCAGAGGCTATGTCAACGCCGATGAGAACAAAGTCCTCAGCGCACCGGTCAACACGATCGCCATCGATTCAATCCACACACCTATCAGAAACGTCAGCTTCAAGGTCGATAACTACCGCGTCGAACAAAAGACCGACTACGAGAAACTCGTCCTTGACATCGAGACTGATGGCTCAATCAATCCGAAAGATGCCATGACGGAAGCCGCGAAAATCCTCATCTACCACTTCATGCTGTTCTCAGACGAACGCATCACACTGTTAGATGAACAGAAGACTGTCTCCGAGGACTTCGACGAAGGCTCACTGCATATCCGCCAGCTCCTCAAGACCAAGCTCGTCGATATGGATCTTTCAGTTCGCGCACTCAACTGCCTCAAGGCAGCCGAAGTCGAAACAATCGGTGAACTCGTTGCCCTCAACAAAGCCGATCTGCTCAAGTTCCGTAACTTCGGTAAGAAGTCACTCACCGAACTTGAAGAATTGGTCAGAAACAAGGGACTCGAATTTGGAATGAATATCAGCAAATATAAATTAGATAAGGAATAATAGAGATGAGACACAATAAGAAAATCAATCATTTAGGAAGAAAAGCAGCTCACCGTGACGCTATGCTCTCAAACATGGCATCATCATTGATCCTTGAGAAACGCATCATTACAACGGTCGCTAAAGCCAAGGCTCTGCGTAAATACATCGAGCCGATGATCACCCGTTCCAAAGACGACTCAACAAATTCACGCCGTGTGGTGTTCGCCGACTTGCAGAACAAATATGCAGTCACAGAACTCTTCCGCGAAATCAGCCAGAAGGTCGCTAACCGCCCGGGCGGTTACACCCGTATCATCAAACTCGGCCTCCGCGCCGGTGACAGCGCAGAAATGTGCATGATGGAACTCGTCGATTACAACGAAGTATATACAAACGGCAAGAAAGCTGCAAAGACCACCAAGACAACACGCCGTGGCGGTAAGAAAAAAGCAGCCGAGACAACAGCAGAAGCTCCTGCAACAGAAGCTCC
>JAKSMZ010000159.1 GCA_024400355.1 Bacteroidales bacterium | reverse complement strand
GCTGTCGGAAAAGGCGCCGAAAACATCAAGCTGAAACCGATTTCGCCGGAGGAAAGCAAGGCTTATTTTCGTGAGGATGGCGTTCATTACGTCCCGAAACTGAAGCTGGAAGACATAATTCTGTAAAATCTAAAATTAAATATCATGACAAGACAGGAATATTATCAGAAAAATCAGGAATGGCTTGCTGAAAAAGCCAAGGAAGAAGGCGTTGTCGCATTGTCTAAAGGCGTGTATTACAAGGTGTTAGCGTCCGGCGAAGACAATGGTGTCACTGCAACGAGAAACAGCATCGTCACGGCACATTATGCAGGAAGAACAATTGACGGCAAGCAGTTTGACAGCAGCTTCGGCGGCGAGCCGCTCACGATACGCCTCCGCGAACTCATCGAAGGCTGGATTATCGCGATGCAGCAGATGCACGTCGGCGACAAATGGGAACTTTATCTTCCGGCTGAAATGGGCTACGGCAACTATTCGATGCCTGGAATCCCGGCAGGTTCGACACTGATTTTTGAAATAGAACTACTTGCTATTCAGTAGGAGATTGAGGGGATTAGGAGTTTGAGGGAATTAGGTGATTGGGAGAAACCGCATGGCGGTTGCAAATCCGTAGGAATATAAATGGTTAAAACAAAAACCGCATAGCGGTTGCATATCAATTAATTATGAATGAGATTTTGATTCTCCGCTCGTCGTTTCAGACCGACGAATATGTGAAAAAGGAATATGCGGAGCTGTTGAGTTCGCTTGCTGAAAAATGTAATGCAAGTTTCAATGTGACAGGCGAGGAGATGCCGCTTCCGCAAATCGAGAAGCATGACACTTTCCTCGTGGCGACAGGTGGAGTTGAGGGACTTTTTGTCAGACTTCTTGAAAACGGAATTGTCGGAGAAAATGTCACGTTGATTGCCGACGGCAGGAACAATTCGCTCGCGGCGTCAATGGAGATTCTGACTTATCTCAACGAAAAAGGCAGAAACGGCAGGATCCTTCACGGGACTAATGATGAAATCGTTGCGGATTTGATTGGTTCACAACAAATTAAGTCGGATAAAAGACTTGTCTCAAATGCCAATGCTGAAAACGTTAAAGGCAGCGGACTCATTGAATTTAACCGCATCGCCATCTTCGGCGAACCGTCCGACTGGCTCATTGCGAGTGGCGTTGACCGTGAGTTTGTCAGGGAAAAGTTCAACATCGATTTTGTGAATATCGACATTGAACGCCTTGTTGCACGAGTGCAACTGATTGACGATGAGATGGTTGAACTATTGGCAAAAGATTACGAAGATTCTGGCATCACATTCGGTAAAGCGAATCACCGCGATTTGCTGAACTCATTGAAACTGTATTTGGCGATAAGTCAGATTTGTCATGAGGAAAACTGTACTTGTCTGACAATCAGGTGCTTTGATATTGTCAAACGGCTCAATGCGACGAGTTGTCTCGCGCTTGCTATGCTCAACGACGAAGGCATTGATGCCTCGTGTGAAGGTGATTTGCAATCGCTGCTTACCATGATTATGGCAAGGAGAGTTGCGTGGCAGCCCGCGTTCATGGCGAATCCGTCGGGCATGTCGAAAGAAAACGGAACCACGACATTTGCGCATTGCACCATACCGATGTCAATGTGCAAAAAGTATGGTTTCAGGAGTCACTTCGAGTCGGGGATTGGAATCGCGATAGCAGGTGAGATGCCTGTAAATCAGAAATATACGATTTTCAAATGGGGCGGCAGACGGCTTGAACGTTTCTTCGTCGAAGAGGTTGACGCAGTAGAAAAACCATACAGCGAGCATCTTTGCAGGACGCAGATAACGTTTAAATTCTATAAGCCGGAATACATGCTGAACTGCCCGATCGGCAACCACCATATTATAATAAAAGGTGCTGTGGC
>JAKSMZ010000158.1 GCA_024400355.1 Bacteroidales bacterium | reverse complement strand
AGAAAATCCGTTCGGCAGTTTGAAGAAAATCCGTTCGGCAGTTTGAAGAAAATCCGTTCGGCGGTTTGAAGAATATTTCTGTCTTCAATGCTTCAAAAAAATATGAGAATCATATTCAATTCTGTCGATTTTTTTCATAACTTTGCACCCGATTTTCTGATAAAGGTTTTATTTATTGGAAAATGATGATAACTCGTTGTAAATCAACTAAAATTAAGGAAATGACAAGTATTAGAAATGTTGCGATTATCGCTCACGTTGACCACGGAAAGACGACATTGGTGGACCGTATCCTTTACCAGTCAAAATTATTCAGGGACGACAAGGATAACGGAGGAGATTTGATTCTGGATAACAACGATCTTGAGCGTGAACGAGGTATCACTATTCTGTCAAAGAACGTGTCGGTGCGTTATAAAGACGTGAAAATCAACATTATCGACACTCCCGGTCACAGCGATTTCGGCGGTGAGGTGGAGCGTGTGCTTAACATGGCCGACGGTGTCATACTACTCGTCGATGCCTTTGAAGGCCCGATGCCGCAGACACGCTTCGTGCTTGAGAAAGCAATTCAGCTCGGACTGAAACCTATCGTTGTGGTCAATAAAGTTGATAAGCCGAACTGTACTCCTGAAGAGACGCAGGAAGCTGTCTTCGACCTCATGTACAACCTCGGTGCCAACGACGACCAACTTGATTTCCCGACGGTATATGGCTCTTCAAAACAGGGCTGGATGTCGGACCACTGGACGCATGTCACAAGCGACGTGTCATATCTGCTTGATACTATTATCAATACGATTCCGGAAGCGAAATACGAGGAAGGCACACCGCAGATGCTCATCACTTCATTGGACTACAGCTCATACGTCGGACGTATCGCTGTCGGTCGTCTGAAACGCGGAACGCTGCAGGCTGGAATGAATGTCTCACTCGTGAAACGTGATGGCACAGTCGAGAAGAATCAGGTCAAGGAACTTTATACTTTTGAAGGTCTTGGAAAAGAACGCACCAAGAAGCCTGTGATGGCTGGCGACATCGTAGCCATCATGGGACTTGAAAACTTTGAAATAGGTGACACCGTCGCTGATTTCGAGAACCCGGAGGCGCTTCCTCCAATTCATGTTGATGAACCGACAATGAGTATGTTGTTCACAATCAACAACTCACCGTTCTTCGGCAAAGAAGGCAAGTACGTCACATCACGTCACCTGCGTGAGCGTCTTTATAAGGAAACGGAGAAAAACCTCGCACTGAAAGTCGAAGACACAGAGTCTCCTGATTCGCTGATGGTCTATGGCCGTGGCATACTTCATCTCAGTATTCTGGTAGAGACGATGCGTCGCGAAGGCTATGAATTCCAGATCGGTCAGCCGAAAGTCATTTTGAAAGAGATTGACGGCAGAAAGTGTGAGCCTGTCGAAGTGATGAACGTGCAGGTCCCGGAAGATTTTGCCGGTCGTGTCATAGAACTTGCGTCACAGCATAAGGGCGAGATGACAAACATGTCGCCTAAGGGCGACCGCATGAACCTTGAGTTCGACATTCCGGCGAGAGGACTCATAGGTCTGAGAAGCGCTATGCTGACCGCAACGGAAGGCGAGGCGGTGATGTCTCACCGTTTCAAGGATTACGAGCCTTGGAAAGGCGACATGGAATTTCGCGATGTAGGTGCGCTTATCGCGATGGAGACTGGCTCGGCAGTGCCTTACGCATTGTGGAAACTCCAGGACCGCGGCAAGTTCTTCGTGTTGCCAAATGAAGATGTCTATATGGGCGAGGTTATCGGTGAAAATACCCGCTCAAATGATATCGTGTTGAATATCAATAAGACAAAGCACTTGACCAATGTCCGTGCATCTGGATCTGACGATAAGATTGTCCTTATTCCGCCGGTAAGGATGTCGCTCGAAGAATACATGGAATACATCCGCGA
>JAKSMZ010000157.1 GCA_024400355.1 Bacteroidales bacterium | reverse complement strand
ATATTGGAATTCAAGCCTGTACGAAATGCAGTTGTCACTATCGGGACGTTCGACGGTGTGCATCGCGGTCATCAGTTTATCTTGAATGACATGGTAAAAAAAGCACGGGAAATGGGCGGCGAGACAGTTGTAGTCACGTTCTATCCGCATCCGCGACAGGTGTTAAGCACCGGCGACAACAGCCTCCGTCTGATTTCAACACAGGAAGAAAAAATAAAACAGATGGATGCCTTGGGCATTGACAATCTGATAGTTATAAAGTTTACAAAAGAGTTTTCAACACTGTCTTCAGAGGATTTTATCAGGAATTACATCGTTGAAAAAATCAAACCGGCAGCGCTGATAATCGGCTACGACCATCATTTCGGGAATAACCGTCTCGGTGATTTTGAAATGCTGAAAGAACTCGGCGAAAAAAACAATTTTAAGGTGGAGCGCATTCCTGTGCAAGACGTTGATAATGTTGTCGTCAGCTCGACGAAGATCCGTAACGCCTTGCAGATAGGCGACATCCGTCAGGCCAACAGTCTCCTCGGACATCAGTTTTCAAACACCGGAATCGTGGTTCACGGCATGGGCTTGGGCCGTCAGATGGGCTATCCTACTGCTAATCTGGAGGTTGCACTCGAATATCGTCTTATTGAAAAGCCAGGCGTTTATGCCACTTTCGTCGATTTCGACGGTAAGACGATGCCCGCGATGACGTATATCGGCCGCCGCCCGACGATGAACGACAACCGTCCGGCCACAATAGAGTCGCATCTCATCGGTTTTGATGGCGATCTTTATGGTAAACAATTGACACTCAGGTTTGTAGATCGGGTGAGAGACGAGAAGAAATTCAACGGCCTTGATGAACTGAAACGTCAGATCAACATTGATGAACAGACAATTATAAATATCTTAAATAAATTATCATGAAAAAACTCTTAGCATTAATCACAGTTATCTGCCTTTTCTCAACAGTTAAGGTTAATGCCTGCACCAACTTCCTCATCACTAAGGGTGCATCGGCTGATGGTTCGACAATGATTTCGTATGCCGCTGATTCTCACGTACTTTACGGTGAGTTGTATCATTATCCGGCAGCCGATTATCCGGCAGGCGCGATGCGTGACCTTTACGACTGGGACAGCGGCCGTTACCTCGGTCAGATTCCGGAAGTCAGTCATACTTATAACGTTGTCGGCAATATGAACGAATGGCAGCTCGCCATCGGCGAGACGACATACGGCGGCCTCGAATGCCTCTGGGAAGGCGAAGGCCTGATGGACTACGGCACGTTGATTTACATCTCGTTGCAGCGTTGCAAGACGGCCCGCGAAGCCATCCGTAACATCGCCGAACTCACCGCACAATACGGTTACATCAGCGAAGGCGAGTCGTTCTCGATAGCCGACACCGAAGAGGTCTGGATCATGGAGGTGATCGGCAAGGGCAAGTTCGGCAAAGGCATGGTGTGGGTTGCACGCCGCATCCCCGACGGCTACGTCAGCGGACACGCAAATCAGGCCCGCATCCAGACATTCCCGCTGAAAGGCAAGAACGTCCTCACTTCAAAGGATTTCGACAAGTTCATGACAAACAAGAAAATCGATTGCATCTATGCCGAAGATGTCATCTCTTTCGCGAAAGCTAATAATCTATATGTAGGAAAAGACGAAGACTTCTCATTCTCAGACGTTTACGCTCCCGTTGATTTCAGTGGCGCACGTGGCTGCGACCTCCGCGTATGGGCGATGTTCAACAAAGTCGCCGACGGCATGGACGCTTATTGGGACTATGCCACCGGCCGCGACATCAAACGCGCGAAGCCGTACGTCAAAGGACAGCCGCAGACCGTCGAGAACTTCCCTTCAAACAGAATGCCTCTCTGGGTCCTCCCGAAGGAGAAGGTGAGCGTCCGCGACATGATGAACTTCATGCGCGACCACCTCGAAGGCACCGAACTCGACATGTCGCTCGACCTCGGCGCAGGTCCTTTCCA
>JAKSMZ010000156.1 GCA_024400355.1 Bacteroidales bacterium | reverse complement strand
ACGACAGTGTTTCTTGAAAGATTTTTCCGAAATATGTTGATTGGTGAAAATAATCGGTTGCTTAACCGCGAAATGCATGTTGATTGGAGCAAGTTGCATCCAAACGATGGGGTTCAAAGTGCAAATATGGTGTCCCAAAGTGCAAATAATGTACTCAACTTGTCTCCAAAGTGCAAAATTTGCACTTTGGAAGAGCTTGCAGTATTGAGGGTCATTAAAGAAAATCCCAATGCAACGCAAAAGGAAATAGCTTCTGAAATACATAAATCTGAACGAACTGTAAAGTCCATCACTGTCTCTTTGCAGGGAAAAGGGATTATTTCGCGTGTAAACGGGAAACGTAATGGCTATTGGTCTTTTGAAAATTTTATGTTTGAAAATAATTGAATACAAATGAAAAAACTCCTGCTTTCAACACTCTTTGCGCTTCTCGCCTTGACACTCAAGGCGCAGCAAAACGATAACACTCAATACGTTGACCCGTTCATCGGGACTCAGATGGACGAGACCGGCGCACTCAGCGGCAGCACTTTCCCTGGCGCATGTGTGCCTTTCGGAATGGTGCAGCTCAGTCCTGAAACGGAGAAATACGTCACCTGGGACCCGTGCTCCGGCTACGATTACGACAAGGACAAAATCTATGGCATCACCCATACGCACCTCAGCGGCACAGGATGCACCGACCTCATTGACGTGTCGCTGCTCCCCGCGACGTGCGACCTGACGCCATCGTACATCGCAGCGGGCGATTTCTCGCAGACATTCTCGCATGACGAAGAAGGCGCGAAACCTGGCTATTATTGGGTGAAACTAAAGGAGTCGGGCGTGAAAGTCGAACTGACAGCCACCGAGCATTGCGGCATCCACAGATATACATTTCCGGAAGGCGAAAAACAGCAGGTCATCCTCGACCTTGACCACATGACATATCGCGGAACCGACACATATTACAGCTCGCGCCGCGGCTACAGCATCATCAACAGCCAGATCCGCTTCATCGATGACCACACGGTTGAGGGCTACAGAATTGTTACGGGCTGGGCAAAGCTGCGCCGCGTGTATTTTTATGCTGAATTTTCAAAACCCATTGTGCATCATTATGTTATGAATGGAAACGAAAATCTTTTCGAGACATCAGTCGCAAACGGAAGAAACCTCCGCGCCGCATTGGTCTTCAATGACGATGATGACATATTAATAAAGGTGTCAATCTCGGCTGTCGATTCCGAAGGCGCACGGCGTAACTTCAACGCAGAATGTGAATCTTGGGATTTTGAGAAATACGTCGCCGATGCTCATGAAACATGGAAGAAGGCTCTGTCGAAGGTCGAAATCAGCGGAACTGACACGCAGAAACGTATTTTCTACACGGGAATGTATCACGCATACATACAGCCAAACGTGATGAGCGACGTTGATGGCCGTTATGTGACAACGAATTACGAGATAAAACAGATGCCGGAAGGGAAAAAATATTACTCTACGTTCTCGCTTTGGGACACCTTCCGCGCGGCGCATCCGCTCTACAATCTTCTCGAACCGGAACTCACCGCCGACTTCATCAACTCCATGCTGCTGCATCATCAGGAATACGGCTATCTCCCGATCTGGGATCTATGGGGACAAGACAATTACTGCATGATCGGCAACCACGCGATTCCGGTCATCTCGCGTGCAATACTCACTGACATTCAAGGCTTTGACAAAGAAGAAGCTTATAAGGCGATGTACGAAAGCTCCATACGTCCGCATTATAATTCGCCGTTTGTGCTATGGGAAAAATACGGTTATTATCCGGCAACGCTTCAGGATGAGAGCGTCTCGATAACCCTCGAACAGGCTTTCGACGACTGGTGCGTCTATGCCGCCGCAGAAAAACTTGGAAAAACGAATGATGCCAAACATTTCTTGGACCGCTCGGAGTTTTACCGCAACATTTTTGATGAGTCAACAGGCACCTTCGCGCCGAAAGACGAGGCTGGCAACTGGGTTCGTCCGTATGACGTTTTGAGTTATGAAAACGGTCATTTTGCAGAAGGCAACGCATGGCAGTACATGTGGTTCGTGCCGCAGAATCC
>JAKSMZ010000155.1 GCA_024400355.1 Bacteroidales bacterium | reverse complement strand
TCGAAATGGCTGAAGAGGCGACACAGATCCTTTTCGGAAAAGGAACCGCCGAGGCACTTCATAAGTTCGATGAACAGACTCTGTTGAGCATCTTCGATGGTGTTCCGCAGTCGTCGTTCTCGAAGGACGCTGTCGCCCAAGGTGTCAATATCGTTGATTTCCTTGTCCAGACCAATGTCTTCACATCGAAGGGCGAGGCCCGCAAGATGCTTCAGGGCAACGGCGTCTCCATCAACAAGGACAAAGTCACCGACCAGAAAGTCATCAACAGTGACGACCTTCTGAAAGGAAAGTATATACTTGTCCAGAAAGGAAAGAAAAACTATTATCTGATAACGTTAGAATAGGTGATCAGGTCGGTAGGCGTTTGAGGAATATAGGTGTTTGAGGAGTATAGGTGTGTAGGTCATTAGTATCTCAAGCACCTAAATACCTAACACCTAATTACCTTAAACACCTAATTACCTCAAACAACTAAACTATGAACTACTGGGCGTTTCTGCTTCCGACACTGTTCCTTGTGCTTCTGTCGTTCGCCGCGATAGGCATCAAGATGATTGTGAAGAAAGACGGCAAATTTGAGCGCAAGTGCGCCCATTCGCTTGATCCGAACGCGAAGTGCGTGTGCGGTGGCGGGAAGTGCCGTAATCAGTTTAAAAAGGAGGAGAAGGAAGAGGAGACTACGGCTTCAAGCAACCGATAGGCACCACAAACACGCCATCGTCACGTCTGTAAGGATAGTCGCCGATTCCTGTCAGAACCATCATAAAAGCAGGGCTTTTCATCCGTGTCGTGTCAATGATGTTGGCAAGTGACAGGAGTGATTTCGCGCCTTTGTCAATCCAGATGTCTCCGCCGATTTTTATCTCTATCAGGCCGTATTGCCCGTTTCTTAAATGAATCACGGCATCGCATTCAAGTTTGTTGCTGTCGCGATAGTGATAGACGTTGCCGCCCAAGGCATCGGCATATACTCGTAAATCTCTCACTGCCAATGTCTCAAACAGAAATCCAAAACTTTCCATGTCGTTTATCAGGTCGTCGGGGCCGAGTCCCAAAGCTGCCGTTGCGATGCTTGGATCAGCGAAATAACGTGTCTCGCCTGTCCTGATTGCGGCTTTGCTGCGAAGATTCGGGTTCCATGCAGGCATGTCTTCTTCAACAAAGATCTTCTTTAGTATCTTGATGTATTCAGCCACTGTCTCGTCAGTCATACTCGGCTGCGAATTGGCAGTGAGGTCTGAATATATCGTTGTTATCGTTGCCTGTCCGCCTTGGTGACGGCTCAGGCTTCTCACAATCCTTCGCATGAAATCAGCATCGCGCTGAATGTCATCGACTCTCGAAATGTCGCTGTTCAACACGCCGTCCAAATAATTGTTCGCGACTTTCAACGAGGCGTTCTGCTTCATTTTCAATGTCTCCGGCCAACCGCCGCGGCAGGTCAGATATGCCAAACGGTCGAGGTTTATTGACGACATCCCGTCGGGAATTGTGCCCTTGAACAGTTGCTGGAGACTTACATCGCCGCTGCTGTCGCCTGATTCCCATAATGACATCGGACGCATGGTGAGCCATGCGAAACGTCCTGTGCCGGAATGCCGGATTTTCTGTCGTTCTTTCTCTTTCGGAACAGCGGAACCCGTGAAAATAAACTGTCCTTGATGGCATGGACGGTGGTCAATCTCGTAACGTGCCGCATCCCATAATTCAGGCACAAGTTCCCATTCGTCTATCAGACGTGGCGTTTCGCCTTCGAGAAGACGTTGCGGATTCGTTTTTCCAAGCTGGATATTCTGCCCGATTGTGGCAGGATTATCCATGTATAAGACACTTTTTGCATGATGTGCCGCCGTGGTGGTTTTGCCGCACCATTTTGCTCCCTGAATGACCACAGCACCTGATGCTTCAAGCTGTTCTTCCATGATTTTGTCCGCTATTCTTGACCTGTATTCTTCCATTGCAGTTTGATTTTTATTTCGGCTGCAAAAGTACTAATATTTAATGATATACGCAAGAAAAATTTTTCTTAGTCGGTGAGTTGAGGCGTTTTTAGTCGGTGAGTTGAGGCGTTTTTAGTCGGT
>JAKSMZ010000154.1 GCA_024400355.1 Bacteroidales bacterium | reverse complement strand
GGTCTCCAGCGAAGCAATCATCTTGACGTGAAGATGTCTAACGTACTGGCTTACAACAACGAAGTGGTGCATTACGGCGGCGGAATGGCGATGGCGACGGCAAGCCCCGAAATCACAAATTTCACCCTTGTAAATAATATCTGCGGTGGTGGCGGCGGCGCCGGCATGCAGGTCTCTTTCGGCTCAGAGCCTGTGATAAACAACTCAATCATCTACGGGAATCATGCCATATATGCTGACCTTTCCGGCAATGAATACGAATATTACTACGGCTCGCAGATCTGGCTCTGGGGTGACGACAACTGGCCGGTGTTCCAAAATGGCGACGTTCAATATGGTCTCGACTCGATTTTCCATAATCCCGATTTCTACACCGAAGAATACTATCGTGATATGATAAATGAAGATCCTCTGTTCGTGGACGCTGATAATCATAACTTTAGACTGACTGAAAACAGTCCGTGCGTCGATTCCGGATTAGCCGACATGACCGGCTGTTTCGTTCCGGAAACTGACATTCAAGGCGGTCCGCGTATTTATAACGGCAGAATCGATATGGGCTGCTACGAACTGAGCGATTATGGAGTGAATGAGGCTGTAAACAATGACATTGATGTTACCGTTTCTCCTAATCCAATGAATGACAATAGCTTATGTGTGATAAAATTGGACAAGCCGACAGATGCGGTCATTCGTCTTGTTTCGCTTGACGGAAAAGAAATATGCAGAAAAGATTATCATAACCTCATGCCAGGCGATAACAATATCCAACTTGACGGGATGGTTCGTGATGTTGAAAAAGCAAATAGAATGTATTTGTTAATCATTGATACTCAAGATAATAAGTATTGCAAAAAGGTTGTTTACTAATATGAAAAAGTTTTTTACTGATTACAAGAAACCACTTGGCATCGTACTTTGCATTGTTGCGTTTGCCATCATTACGCTGGTATATTTCTCTCCTGTAATTCAAGGGAAACGCATCAAGCAGCATGATGCTGAGATGCACAAGGGTATGTCACAGGAAATCGTTGATTATAAAGCTCAAACAGGTGAACAAAGTCTTTGGACAAACTCAATGTTCGGCGGAATGCCCGCGTGGAACATCGGCGTGCCGCAAAACAGCAACCTGATAACATACGTGCATAAAGCTCTCAATATTGGCTTCCCGCATCCGATTGGTGCAGTGTTTGTCAGTATGCTTGGGTTTTTCATCTTGCTTTTGGTGCTTGACTGTAAGATATGGGTGAGTTTCATCGGTGCAATCGCGTATGGTTTCACTTCGTATCTGTTTATCGTTATCGGTGCCGGTCATAACTCAAAGGCGATGGCGATGGCTTATATGGCACCTGTCATAGCTGGTATCTTATTGACTTACAGAGGGAAATATCTTTGGGGTGCTGTGCTGACAGCAATCTCACTCGCCCTCGAAGTCCGTGCCGGACACCTTCAAATCACTTATTATCTGCTGCTGACCGTGTTGTGCTTGGTGATTGCCGAGTTTGTTGATGCCGTCAGACAAAAGAGATATCTCGAATTTTTCAAGTCGAGTGGTATCTTGGTTGGTGTGGCAATTATCGCCATAATGACTTGTACCACAACGCTTTATGCGAATTATGAATTCGGGAAAGAAACAATGCGTGGCAAGCCTGTCTTGACGAAAAACGTTGAGAATCAGACTAATGGACTCGACCGCGATTATGTCACACAGTGGAGTTACGGAATAGGGGAGACCTGGAGCCTGATGATACCTAATATAAAAGGTGGTGCTTCGGCATATATCGGCAGTAAAAACGATGCTCTTCAGGCTGCTGACCCGCGTTTCCGCTCGACGATAGCTCAGCAGAGTGCCTATTGGGGCGACCAGCCCGGCACAAGCGGACCGGTTTATGTAGGAGCAATAGTCTGCTTCCTCTTTGTCCTCGGACTTTTCATCGTGAAAGGCAAATACAAATGGGCGCTTCTTGCCGCAACGGTGCTTTCAATACTTTTAAGCTGGGGCAAGAATTTCATGGGTTTCACCGATTTCTTCCTTGACTATGTGCCAGGTTATAACAAATTCCGTGCAGTATCAATGACTTTGGTGATTGCCGAGGTGTGTATGCCGCTGCT
>JAKSMZ010000153.1 GCA_024400355.1 Bacteroidales bacterium | reverse complement strand
ACCTAACACTCCGCGCTGACAGCCTCCACGAGGTTCCACGCGTCCTGGTAGATGTCTTTCAGCGTGGCATCAAGCATGAAGCACGGCGTGGTGAAGACCTTGTTTCTGATATCGCCGACAACGCCGCCGTTCTCTGTCTCAATGTGTTCCGCGCCAAACGACCTGACCTCAGCGGCCTGTCTGTTGCTCTCGCTTCCCATTGTAATCATCACGTTGCCAAGCACTTTCGCCAACATCATCGGGGCGATGCACATGGCACCTATCGGCTTGCCCTGCGCGTGAATGTCCTTGATTGCCTTCTCGACATATTTGTTCACCGTGAAATTCATCCCGTCAATGGCGTAGGTGAAGAGGTTTTTCGCCGCGCCGAAACCGCCCGGGAAGAACAAGGCATCAAACTCGTCGGCGTTGAAGTCCTCAACCGGCAGGATGTCGCCGCGCACGATGCGGGCCGACTCAACCATGACGTTACGCTCCTCGTTCGCCACATGGCTCGTGACGTGATTTATGACATGATGCTGATTCTCATTTGGTGCAAAACATTGATATTGAATATTATGCTGATCTAAAGCCAACAATAACGTCACGGTCTCGCTGATTTCCGAACCGTCTTTCGCACCGCATCCGGCTAAAACTACTGCTACTTTCTTCATGTTGATAGATGTTTTATGTGTGTGTTGTTTTTATCCTATGGATATGCAACCGCTATGCGGTTGTCGTGGTCATATTAAATCCTTGATTTCATCTTCGGCGTCATCGACCTTGTTGTCAAACTCCTTGATGAAAGAGTCTTTGTTGTCGGTAATCCACTCCGCGATATTCTCGGAAGTGGTGTAAAGCACAGATTTCTCGCGTGTCTCCTTGTTCAGCACATCTTTGATTCCGAAGAAATCAAGGATGATGATGATTACACTGACGATGAGCAATCCTTTTGCCACCCCGAACACGAAACCGCCGATTTTGTCGAAGAAACCGAGGTGAAGCGACTCAACGAGTTTTGAGACACCTTTCCCTATTAAATTGATAGCTAACGCTAAAATGATGAAAACAATGATGAATGAGATGATAGACATCCATTCATGGCTGACGTTGATGATTGTTGAGAGCTTCTCGCCGGCGTAGTCGGAAAGTCTTGCTGCTCCATAGACTCCACCGATGAAAGCCACTAATGCGAATGCCTCGCGGATGATACCGTTTTTCAATCCCGCCAATGCGAAAAGCAGGAGAATGATGCCGATGATAATGTCTAAGTAGTTCATTTTTAGGTGTTTTAGGTGTTTAGGTGTTTGAGGTTTCTCCTTGTTTAAGTCTTCTGGTCAGTTCTGTTGAAAAGACAAACTCTTGCAGTTCCTTGTTGTCTGTTGTCAGGATTGAGTTTTTGTCGCCTTTCCACCAGAGTTGTCCGTTGTAAAGGAAGTTGATATGTTGTCCGATCATCATCACCGAGTTCATGTCGTGGGTGTTGACGATGGTAGTGATGTTATATTCTTCGGTTATCTCGCTGATAAGCTCATCGATGAGTTCCGATGTCTTCGGGTCGAGGCCGGAGTTCGGCTCGTCGCAGAAGAGGTATTTGGGGTTGTTGGCGATGGCGCGGGCGATAGCCACACGTTTCATCATGCCACCGCTTAACTCGTTTGTTCTCAGCTTGTTGCTGTTTTCCAGATTGACGCGTTTCAGGCAGAAATTAACCCTATCGAGTTTCTCGCCGCGTGACAGTCTCGTGAACATGTTCAGTGGAAACATCACGTTTTCCTCGACGGTCATCGAGTCGAACAGTGCGCCGCCCTGAAACAGCACGCCCATCTCCTTGCGGATGTCACGGCGTTTGCTTTCCGGAAGGTTGGAGAAACGGCGGTCGTTGAAATACACCTCGCCTTCGTCGGGTTCGAGAAGTCCGGTGCAGATGCGCATCATGATTGTCTTCCCCGAACCGCTCTGTCCGATGATGAGGTTGGTCTTGCCCTGTTCAAACTCTGCGGAGACGTTTTTCAGGACCTGTTTGTCGCCGAACGACTTTGAAATATTCTCAATCTTTATCATGACAGTAGCATTTGGGTTAGGATGAGGTCGAAGAATATGATGAGAATGCTGCTATATACGACGCCGTTGGTACTTGCTTTGCCCACTTCCACCGAGCCGCCTTCGACGTTGTAGCCGATGAA
>JAKSMZ010000152.1 GCA_024400355.1 Bacteroidales bacterium | reverse complement strand
CGGCATCAAACTTTTTGTCGTTCATCGCCCCGATGGTGATCACCATCGGCATCCCTTCACTGATGCGCCCAACCTCCGTCTCGTCCATCTTGCCTTCAAAAATCATGTCGCTCATGTCGGCGACGGTGGCGATGGTCGTGCCGTCGTTGAAGGTGTTAGAGTTGATGACACTGTTGCCCACCTTCACCGGCACGTCAAGAATCATTCCGTCGATGGTCGATTTGATGTTTGTGTTGCTATATTCGGCGGCGGTCTTCGAGATGCCTTCCTTCACGATGTTGAGCTGGTCGAGGGCGTTGCTGTAATTCTCTTTCGCCTGCTCGTATTCAAGCTCCGACTTCTCAAACGCCTCCGATGATATCAATCCTTTGTCTTTCAACGTCTTCTGACGATCATACGTCCGTTTGACATTATCTAAATTCAGCTTAGCCATCTTCACCTGTGACTCACAGCTTGCGAGGCTGCTCACGTCGGGGATAATCTTCACCATGGCAATGATGTCACCTTTTCTGACGGTCTGACCGGCCTCCTTGTAGATTTCAGCTATGATTCCCGACACCTGCGGCTTCACCGCCACCTCGTCACGCGGGTTGATCTGCCCCGTCACGACGGTCTTTTTCTCGATGGTGCCAACGACAGCCTCTATCGTCTCATACGACTTCTCCTTCGGCTTCGATTTCTTGAACAAATAAACGAATGTCCATACTACTGCTGCGACTAACGCAATGATAAACAAAATCTTAAAAAATTTTTTCATATTATATTTGAATTTATTTCCGTTTTCATATTTCCGTTTTCTACGGATGTGGAACCGCTACGCGGTTCTCTTGTATCTCTGTCTCCGGGCACATGTCGGCTGCACCTTCATGTACCCGGCTATTCAAATAGTGCCTTACAGGCACCGCCCTCTCTAATCTTTCATCTCTAATCTCTAATCTAAAATCACTCCTCCCTAATCGCGTCGATGGCCTTGATCTGTATTGCTCTTTTCGCCGGCAGGATGCCCGCCAGCAGACCTGACAGCACTATAATCACCGTTGCCGAAATTGCGGTCGAAAAACTGATGTTAGGCTCGATGAACATCACAGCATCTTCACCCGAAATGCTGACAAAATTGGCGACGACTGCCATTATTGCAACACCAATCATAAGCCCGACAATGCCGGCAATGACAGTGAGAAGCAGACTCTCTTCCAATATCTGTTTGATTATCAATGACGGCTTTGCACCGAGTGCGCGGCGTATCCCGATTTCACGCGTGCGTTCCTTGATGGTGACAAGCATGATGTTGCTCACTCCGACGACACCCGACATCAAGGTGCCGATGCCGACAATCCATATCAGCACGGCAATGCCGGTGAAAAGAGCTTCAAACATTTTGAAAAGCTGTTCGAAGTCAACCATGAAAATGGCTTCGTTGTCGGTTGGCGAGATGCAATGAAGCTCGCACAGCAAAGCCCTTACATCATCTTGTAACACACTGATTTTCTGACCTTTGACAGCAGAAAAGATGATGAAATCAAGTTTGTCGCCAAGATTATACGCTCTCTGCATCGTGTTGATTGGGAGTAACACCGTCTCATCGTTACTGCCTGAGATATTGACGTTTTCGGAATAAGGCTTTATCACTCCAACCACTTGATAATAAATGCCATTCGCCTTTATCATCTCGCCGATGGGGTCCTTGTCGGCACCTATCAGGTCTTCGTAAACCTTTGTCCCGATCACACACACTTTACGGGCTTCCGCGATGTCGGTCTCGTTGATGAAACGTCCGTGGACAATCTTCGAGCGGTCGATCTCGTTGTAATTCGGAAGGACGCCTTTCAGACTGAAATTACCGCCTTTCACGCCGTAAAACACGTTGTTATCGCCACCATACGAATAATCGCTGACGACAGGCGATACGATGTCAACGCCATTGACTTTATTTTTAATCGCTTGAATGTCAGATACATCTAACTTCCAGTAACGACCTTTCTGATAACCTTTATACGCTTCCGATGTCGGCTGTGGTATCACAAACGATGAGTTGGCGGCGAACCCCTCGACTTGCTGCATGATGCCGTTCTTGAAGCCGTTGCCGCACGACAGCAGTATCACGAGGATGAAAATCCCCCAGAACACACCGAATGCCGTCAAGATACTCCGCGTCTTGTTACGTGCAAT
>JAKSMZ010000151.1 GCA_024400355.1 Bacteroidales bacterium | reverse complement strand
TCTTCGGGTCGATGCTGTGCGAATAGCGGACACCGTCTTTCTCGATGTATTTCCTGTAATTTCCTGATGTCACGATGCCTTTGTCCCTGAGGTTTATTTTGATTTGAACTGAACGCTCCGAATCGAAGTTCTCAGCGGGTTTCTCAATCCCGATGACCCACTCCTCGCCGTTTGGCTTCGTGCCTCGTGCCATGATCTCTCCGCCGACATCAACGAGATAGTTGAAAATACCGTTGGTTTCCAGCAGCTTGCCGACCAAGTCGGCAGTGTAGCCCTGCGCCACGGCATTGAAGTCGAGTGTCATGTTGGGATTCGCTTTCACGACTTTATCGCCAGTGATTTCAATTTTCCGGTAATCAACGAGTTGACGGATGGAATCCACCATTTCAGGTGTCATCTCAAGTTCTTTTTTATAATGGAAGCCCCATGCCGAGACTAATGGTCCTATAGTTGCGTCAAAAGCGCCGCCTGAGAACTCCGATGCTCTGCGCGACCACTCGAAATTGTCTTTAAATATCTGATCCACAACGACATCTTCGTTGCGGTTCACTTTCCTTATGATGGAGTTCTCGTTCCAAAGCGAGACGGAGTTGTCAACAGCCTCGAAAATGGAATCTATTTCATTCTGGAAACTGCGTCCGTCTTCATCGAAATATGTTATCGAGAAATAGCTTCCCTGCGTCACGCCGGCGTAATTAACCTTTTGCGGTCTGTCGCATGAAGTCAAAAGCAACAGAACAGGTAAAAATAAAATGAATTTTCTCATTTAAATCAGTTTGATTTATTTATTGTCATGCGACTTGACCGTTTTGCAGCCGATCAGCATGTCATAGTTCATCATCGGGTCGTGCATATACACGTAAATGGTGTAGTTGTTGTTGGTTTCCCAGAAGCTCCCGTTGATTGGCTCCAATGTGGAAATGCCTGTGTTTCTGTCTTTTATGACGTACATGTAATCGTAGTAGCCTTGTTTCAGCATGAGGCCTTTGCGGTAGCAGTTGCTGTTGAAGTCGTACTCCATCTTTGAGTTTTCGTCGAGTCGCCAGTTGGTTATCGCGCCGAGGATATAGATATCTCGGTCGTTCATGTAAGGCCATTCGAGCGAGAAATCGACACGGGCGTAGTCTGCCTCTTTGTGCGGGTCGAGGTTTTGGCGTTCGAGGTAGATGCTCATGGCGCCGTGAATGTCGGCTTCCTCCGTCCACGTGACAGTGTTGCGTTTCTTGTCCTGATAAAGCGTCACAACATAATATTCTTCCTCACGATAGACGGTTCTTGTCCTTTCCGGACGGTTGTTAAATTCGCTCGTGTTTATTCTAATGAATTGATTGCCAGGCTCAAACACGAGTTTGCTGTTTTCGATGTAAACAAGTTTGTCTGGATATATATACGTCGGCTTCAGGCCTGTGACGACGTTGTCCCATCGGCCGTTTTGCTGTATCGTGACGTTTGAATATTCATCGGGGCGGTTGTTGAACAAGCTCTGGCAGCTTATCTCAATGTCAATCTCCTGCTTGTTCTTGCCGAGCGACATGTCGTAAGGATAACGTGGCATGGTCGTCTGAATCGTGCATTGTTCTTCGATGACAAAAAATCTTCTTGTGAAATAGACGTCGTTTTCGTCATCGCCTGTTACCACAAGCAGATAGTTGCCCGAGAGCATTGGTTTCATGTCTTCTGTCGGGAAAACGAGGTCGAAATGGACGTAGTCGATGAACGTGTTAAGCGAAAACTCAAAATTCATGATTTCGCCCTGCTGAAAACCTTCAATGTACTGATGCTTCTGTAAATCAGACGGTTGCCAGCTGTTGTCGCAGTGAACGAAGGTGTAATGAAGATACGGTGCCTCGCTTCCAAGGATGTCGAACTCAAGATGTAGCGCGTTCTCAAGGTCGTTCAATGCGATTATCGGCTTGTCGAGTTCAAATCCGGTGGGGTAAAGCTGCACCGTCATCACGTCGTTGCGGTAGTTTTTGTCGGCATCAATGACAAAATCTTGGGCGAAAATATTTAAATGTAATGCTAATATTAAGATAATCAACAGTTTATGTTTCATCTGAAAATGATATTTTATTAGGTTCAAAAATAATAAAAATCTCTAAGATGAAAGAATGAAATCTTAAATCTTTCCTTTGTTTTGGGTAATTATATTCATTTCAAAATTATTCCTCTGAGTTTTTTCAAAACAGGAAAGTTTTCCTTTATTTTAGGAAAAA
>JAKSMZ010000150.1 GCA_024400355.1 Bacteroidales bacterium | reverse complement strand
CCTTGTTCGGGTTACGATAGTAGAGTTCATCGTTCAGGAACTCTTCGATTGCGATAAGAGTCGGCTTTGGCAGTTTCTCATAGAATTTTGCCACTTCGATCTGTTCTTTGTTTTCGAAGACTTCTTCGAGGGTGTCGTTGCTTGAGGCGAACTCCTCGATTTTCTTGTTGAGTTCCTGTTTCATCTCTGTAGAGATCTGGTCGGCTCTTTTTGACAGGAGCGCTACGGTCTCATAAATGTTACCTGTACCAACATAGAACTGGTCTTTCTGACGGGTTATAGCGGTTGTCTCCGCCTTTACTTTTCTAAAATCCAACATTTTACTTTAATTATATTTACTTAATTTTTCTCTGATTTCATTTACGATAGGCTCAATATCAGGGATGAAGCTGCTTTCCGGAAAGATATACGACAGTGTATTGAACTTCTCGACAGCCAGCTCATAGCGTTCACGTTTTTTGGCATCAACGCTTTTTTCGGCGTAACGGTAGTAATTCACGACCATATAGGCGAGGATTTCCTCACGGTGTGCGGTGCCGGGATAGTCTTTCATGAAAGTCTCGAAAGATGTCGTCGCCGCCTGATATTCCTCCATTTTGTAATAAAGCATGCAATTCCTGTAGTCTTTCTCCTCAAGTTTCATTCTGAGCGTGTCAATCTTACCGTTGGCGACATCTACGAGTTCGCTTTTCGGGAAAAGATCTATAAAGTTCTGAAACTCAGTGATTGCGGTTTTTGTATCCGTCTGGTCCAAGCTCGCGCCAGGGGAGATATTGTAGTAGCACATCGCGCTGTTGAAGATCGCATCCTCTGTCCTGAACGCATACGGATAATTCGCCGCATAACGTTTATAATACTGACTTGCAATCTCGTAATCGGCTTTCTTGTAATAACACTCCGCGGTCAGGAAAGCGATGTTCTCGCCTTCGGCTTTCCCGCGATACGCCGACTGCAACACGTCAAACAGCTGAAGTGCACGGTCATAGTTTTTCTTATCGTAATACCTCAAAGCCTCATTATACTTGGCTTCGTTGTCCGTACCTTTCAGTAATTTTGAGTATTTGCTGCATGATGTGAGCGTCACAAGACACAACATTATCAGTATTAAAAGTTTATTTTTTTGCATGTCGCAAAATTACAATTTTTTTAGTTTGGTAATAACGACTTTAATAAGAAAAAATTGCACAGAATCATTCTATAACAACTTTTCTGACAACATATCTGTCTTCACACTTCACATTCAGGAAATAAACTCCTGAGCAGACATCTTCAACATTGATTTCCAATGTATTAGATTCTTTTACAAGTTGTCCTTGGATGTTATAGAGTGTAACGGCAACATTGTCTTTCTCATTCAGTCCGTTGATGTGAATCACCGATGATGCCGGATTCGGGCAGATTTCAATGTCATTTTCAGACACTTCAGCAACGCCAAGGCATTCATCAACATAGAAAACGACAGTTGCTGTCTCGGAATTTTCACCATCGTTCACAACAACCGTATATTCAAATTCACCGTCTGTTGCAGATGTGAACAGAGGAGAATCCGATGTAGGGTCATCGAGATTTTCGGCCGGCGACCACTGATAAGTGTAGTTGCCGCTTCCACCCGTTGCTGACACGTACAAGTTCATTGCTTCACCGATGCACAATGTGTCGTTGTCGGCGTAGGCTTCCACCACCAACGGCTCGACCACGCCTTCGCAACTCACGTATGCCGCCCAGCCAGCTTTGTTCTGACTGTAGTCAGATGTGAATTTGAATGTAAGTGCGCCATCAGCGTTTGTGGCGACGAATGAATTTGAAATTGACGATCCGCTGAAAGTGCCTAATGATGTCGATGATGCCGAAGTTCCGTCATAGACATACAATTTGTCGTAGCCCGATTCCGTGTTGAACATTGAGAACTCTACCTTCACCTTGGCTCCTGCGACTTCAGGATAAATCGTCATCGTGATGTTCTCATCGTCAGAATAGTTTCCGTTTGCGCCGCCTGTATCGTAAAACATTGAGCCGCAAGTTGTTTCGCTACCGTTGTGCATGTTGAATGAAGGAACGACGTTAATGTAATGAGGGATGTATTTGGTGTCGGTGTCGCCATTTGCGTTGCTTACCGTAAGACGGACGCCGAAGCTGCCTGCCTCGTTATATCTGATGTTTGTCGGGTTCTGAACCGTTGATGTTGAAGGGGTTGCACCTTCAAACTCCCAGCTCCAGCTGTTGATCCCCGCGCCCCATGACTCGT